>NZ_JBAKHV010000021.1:0-86956 GCF_036906775.1 Micromonospora sp. CPCC 205561
CCCACCCGCCGCGGCGGCCGGGCCGCGCGGGCCCTGACCGGTGGGCGTGCCCACCGCGCGGGCGGGGCCCGCGGGCCCCGCGGTCGCGCCCGGGCCGAACATGTCCGCCGCCGGTGGCGCTCAGCCGGCGGCGGTCGGGCGCCGTCCCGCTCCGAGCAGGTCGGCGAGGGTGGTCCGGTCGACCACCAGCGAGATCGCCCCGTGCACGGCCAGCCAGACGTCGCGCAGGCCGGTCGCCACCCCCTCGTAACCGGCACGCTCCGCCGGCAGCCCGCGGACGGTCGCCAGGGACCCGCCGACCGCGCGGAGCACGTCGCCGACGCTGATCTCCACCGCGGGCCGGGCCAGGGCGTACCCGCCCTCGGTGCCGCGGTGGCTCACCAGCAGGCCGGCCCGGCGCAGGTCGACGAGGATGCCCTGGAGGAAGCTCAGCGGGATGTCCTGGCTGCCGGCAAGGGCGCCGGCCTTGACCGGCGCGCCGCCGCCGAGCGGATCCTCCGCGGCGACGGCGAGCATGGCCCGGAGCGCGTAGTCACTACGCGCGGAGACGTACATCTCACTGCCCCGACTGGTCCAGGACGCCCCAGCGGCGCCGGATCGCCTTGTCCGCCGCGCCGAACGCGGCGTCTACCACCAGGCCCAGCACCAGGATCACGATCATGGTGGAGATCAGCCAGGGCGAGTCCGAGAGCTCCCGGGAGTAGGTCAGTTGCGCGCCCAGCGAGGTCTGCGAGATGCCGACGACGATCAGTTCGCCGGCCATCAGGCTGCGCCAGGAGAACGCCCAGCCCTGCTTGAGGCCGGCCACGATGGCCGGCAGCGCGGCGGGGGCGATGACGTAGCGGTAGAGGTTCAGGCCCCGGGCGCCGAGGTTGCGGCCGGCGCGCAGCAGCAGCGGGGGCACGTAGTCCACCCCGGCGATCACGCCGTTGGCGATGGACGGCGCGGCGCCGAGCACCACCACGAAGAAGATCGCCTTCTCGCTCAGCTCGAACAGCAGGATCGCCAGCGGGAACCAGGCGATCGACGGCATGGTCTGCAACGCGGTGATCATCGAGCCGATGGCGGCCCGCAGGATCCGCGACCGGGCCACCGCGAGGCCGAGCAGCAGGCCGACGGCGACCGAGAAGAGGTAGCCGAGGGCGGCCCGGCGCAGGGTGGTGGCCAGGCCGTCCCAGAGCTGTACGCCGCTGACCTGCCGGATCAGCTCCTGCCCCACGGCCACCGGGCCGGGCAACGAGTACTCGGGCTTCCAGCCGGTCCAGACCACGACCTGCCAGGCGCCGACGGCGATGGTGAGGGCGGCCAGCTTCGGCCAGGTCGCCGCCCAGAACCGGCTGGCCCGGGACCGGCTCTCCCCCCGGTCGGCCAGCTCCAGGGCGTCCAGCCCGGAGATCTCCGCGTCCGTACGCGGCACCGTGGTGAGGGTGTCACCGGCCATGGCGGCCCACCTCCTCGCGCAGGCGGTCGGTGACCTCGGAGGCGATCGCGGCGACCTCGGGGGAGTCGATGCGACGCGGTCGGGGCACGTCGACCGGGGTGGACCAGATGATCCGGCCGGGCCGGCTGGAGAGCAGGATGATCCGGTCGGCGAGCCGGGCCGCCTCGCGGACGTTGTGCGTCACGAAGAGCACGGTGAGCCGCCGTTCCGTCCAGATCCGCTCCAGCTCGTCGTGCAGGATGTCGCGGGTCATCGCGTCCAGCGCGCCGAACGGCTCGTCCATCAGCAGCACCGGCGTGTCGAGGGCGAGGGTGCGGGCCAGCGCCACCCGCTGCCGCATGCCGCCGGAGAGCTCGTGCGGGCGCTTGCGGCCGAAGTCGGCCAGGTGCACGGTGCCCAGCAGTTCGGCGACCCGGTCGCGGCGCGCTCCCCGGGGCAGCCCGCGCAGCTTCAGCGGCACCTCGACGTTGCCCTCGACGGTCAGCCAGGGAAAGAGGGCGGGCTCCTGGAACATCAGCCCCGGTTCGGCGCCCTCGCCGAGCTCGATCCGCCCGCCGCTGGGCCGGTCGAGGCCGGCGACGAGGTTGAGCAGCGTGCTCTTGCCACAGCCGGAGGCGCCGACCAGGCAGACGAACTCGCCCGGCGCGACGTCGAGGGAGACCCCGTCCAGGGCGAGGACGGCGTTCGCCCCGCGCCCGTACACCTTGGTGACGCCGTGCAGCGCGACCGAGCCGGTCGCGCTGCGGGGTGTCGTCGTGGTCGCCGTCATGGCTGGGCGACCTCGGTCCCGCCCCGGGCCTTGAGCACCTCGTTGAGGTGCGTCAGGTCGTAGAGTCCGTCGAGGCTGACGGGCTGGGTCAGCTCGACCGCGACGGCGTGGTCGAGCCCGGTCTCCAGCGACGAGGCGATCGGGTCGTTGGTGAACTCCAGCGTCGGCCAGGCCTGCTTGATGAGCTTCAGGTCGAGCGGCTTGCCACTGATCTTGCCGATGTGGTCGGAGATGGCCTGCTGGGCCTCGTCGGGCTTGCCGTTGACGAACTCGTTCGCCGCCACCTGGCCCTCGACCAGCTTCTTCACCACCTCCGGGTGGGCCTTGAGGAACCGGGTGCTGACGATCAGGTTGGTGATCACGAACTTCCGGTCCGGCCAGAGGTCGCGCTCGTCGACGAGCACCTTGCCCCCGGCGTTGACCAGGCGGGACACGAACGGCTCGGGCACCCAGGCACCGTCGACGGCCCCGCTGTTGAAGGTCTCCACCGTCTGGGCGTTCTCCTGCGGGATGATCTTGACGTCGCCACCGCCCTCCTTCGTGGTCCGCAGGCCCTTCTCCTTCAGCCAGTAGCGGATGGCCACGTCCTGGGTGTTGCCCAGCTGCGGGGTGGCGATCTTCTTGCCCCGCAGCTGCTCCACAGTGGTGATGCCGGGCCTGACCACGAGCGCGACGCCGCCGGAGGCCGCGCCGGAGATGACCCGGACCGCCTCGCCCTTGGACTTCGAGAAGGCGTTCACGGTCGGGTTCGGGCCGATGTACGTGGCGTCGAGCGCGCCGGAGAAGATCGCCTCGATCGCCGCGGGGCCGGCGTTGAAGGTCTTCGTCTCCAGCCTGACGTCGGTGCCGAGCTTCTCGGCGAAGATGCCCTTCTCCACGCCGACCACCGCCGGGGCGTGGGTGATGTTGGGGAAGTAGCCGAGCCGCAGGGTCGTCGGGCCGGAGCCGCCGCCCGCGCCCTCGCTGTCGTCGCCGCAGGCGCCGGCGCCGCCCAGGGTCGCCGCGCCGACGACGGCGAGGGTGGCCAGGGAGACCAACCGACGCAGGGGAAGCCGCCTCATCGTCCATCCAATCCGCAGTATTCCTACTTAGTTGGTAGGAAGAGTGGGGCAGGCGCTGGACTGGCGTCAAGGGTCGACCACATTCCGGGATCTCCGTCCCGGAAAGGCGGCCATTCCTACTGGCTGAGTGGGTCTTGCGGCGAGTGTTCGGCGCCCCGCCCGCAGCCTGCGGAGGCGCCGCGCCGACCGCCCGGCCCGCGCGGTGGGACGGCTGGGGGAAGGACGCCGGTGAGGGGGGTGCCGACGCGCTAGGGTCGACGCGTGGCGGCGCGGAGATCGAGAATTCCAGCGACGAAGTACCCGGTCGAGCGGTTCACCCTCGACAACGGCCTGCGGGTGGTCCTGACCCCCGACCGCAGCGCCCCGGTGATCGGGGTGGCGGTCGTCTACGACGTCGGGATCCGCTCGGAGCCCGAGGGGCGTACGGGCTTCGCCCACCTCTTCGAGCACCTGATGTTCCAGGGCTCGGAGAACCTGGAGAAGCTGGCCCACTTCCGGCACGTGCAGGGGGCGGGCGGCACCTTCAACGGCTCCACCCACCTGGACTACACCGACTACTACGAGACGTTGCCGAGCAACGCCCTGGAGCGGGCGCTCTTCCTGGAGGCCGACCGGATGCGCGGCCCCCGGTTGACCGAGGAGAACCTGCGCAACCAGGTCGACGTGGTCAAGGAGGAGATCCGGGTCAACGTGCTCAACCGCCCGTACGGCGGCTTCCCCTGGCTGACCCTGCCCCCGGTGATGTTCGACACCTTCCCGAACGCGCACGACGGCTACGGCTCCTTCGTGGACCTGGAGTCGGCCACCGTCGCGGACGCCGCCGACTTCTTCCGCCGCTACTACGCCAGCGGCAACGCGGTGCTGGCGGTCAGCGGCGACATCGACGTCGCCGAGGCGACCACGCTGATCGAGCGGCACTTCGGCGACGTGCCGGCCCGGCCCGCGCCGAAGCGGCCCGACTTCACCGAGCCCGACCTCACCGAGGAGCGGCGCACCTCGTACACGGACAAGCTGGCCCCGCTGCCCGCGGTGGCCGGGGCCTGGCGGGTGCCCGACCCGATCACCGACTTCGCCGGCTACCTGCCGTACGTCGTGCTGGCCGAGGTGCTCACCGACGGTGACGCCTCCCGGCTGGTCGAGCGGCTGGTCCAGCGGGACCGGGCGGTGACCAGCCTCGGCGGCTACGTCGGCTTCATGGGCGACCCCTTCGACGTGCGGGACCCGACGGCGCTGCTGCTCCAGGCGCACCTGCCTCCGGGCGGCGACGTGGAGAAGGTGCTGCGCACCGTCGACGAGGAGTTGGACCGGCTGGCCGGCGACGGCCTGGCCGAGGGGGAGTTGGCCCGCACCCAGGCCCGGATGGCGACCCACCTGCTGCGCGACACGGACGCGGTGCTCGGCCGGGCGTTGCAGATGGCCGTGCTGGAGCAGCAGCGCGGCGAGCCGGGGCTGCTCAACGACCTGCCCCGGCTCGTCGGCGAGGTCACCGAGGAGCAGGTCCGCGCCGCCGCCGCCACCCTGCGGCCCGAGCGCCGCGCGTCCGTCGAGGTCATCGCGGGAGGGGCCCGTTGAGCGTGAGGAGTGGGCCGGGGCCGCGAGCCCCGCAGCCGCGATCGGAGGACGACCAGTGACGGCAACCCCGCAGAGCGCCCCCCGGGCGCTGCCACCGCTCGGCCCGAACCGCAGGCTGAAGCTGCCGAAGCAGGCCGAGCGCACGCTCGGCAACGGGCTGACCGTGATCGCCGTACGCCGCCCGGCGGTCCCGCTGGTGGAGCTGCGGCTGTGGATGCCGTTCGGCCGCGCACACCTCGCCCGGGGCGCGATGCTCGCGCAGACCCTGCTCTCGGGCACGGCGACGATGTCCAGCGTGCAGATCGCGGCCGAGCTGCAGAAGGTCGGCGGTGGGCTCTCCGCCGGCATCGACCCGGACCGGCTGATGCTCTCCGGCGCGGGTCTGGTCACCGGGCTGGACCGGATGCTGGAGCTCCTCGCCGAGGTGCTGACCGGCGCCGCCTACCCGGCTGAGGACGTGGCCACGGAGCGGGACCGGCTGGTCGACCGGATCCACGTCGCGCGCAGCCAGCCGGCGCACCTGGCCCGCACCGCCCTGCTCCGGCGGGTCTACGGCGACCACCCGTACGCGGTGCAGACCCCCGAGCCGGAGGCGGTCCGCGCGGTCCGGCCGGCCGTGCTGCGTACGCTGCACGCCAAGCGGGTGCACCCCGCCGACGCGGTGCTGGTGCTGGTCGGCGACGTGCAGCCCGAGCGGGCGCTGGACGCCGCCGAGAAGGCCCTGTCGGGGTGGAACGGCGCCGGGCACACCGCTGACCTGCCGCCCGCCCCGCCGCTGGAGCCCGGCCCGCTGCTGCTGGTCGACCGGCCGGGATCGGTGCAGTCGTCGCTGCGGATCGCGCTGCCGGCGGTGCCGCGCACCCATCCCGACCACGCCGCGCTGCAACTGGCGAACCTGCTCTTCGGCGGCTACTTCTCCTCCCGCTGGGTGGAGAACATCCGCGAGGACAAGGGCTACACGTACGGGCCGCACTCGCTCGTCGAGCACTCCGTGGCCGGGTCGGTGCTGGTCGCCGCCGCCGAGGTGGCCACCGAGGTCACCGGGCCGGCGCTGCTGGAGACGACGTACGAGCTCGGCCGGCTGGCCTCCCTCCCGCCGGGGGAGGACGAGCTGGAGCAGGCCCGCCAGTACGCCCTCGGCACCCTCCAGCTCGGCATGTCCACCCAGGCCGGGCTCGCGTCGCTGACCAGCGCGTACGCCGGCAACGGGCTGCGCCTGGAGTTCCTCGCGGAGCACGCCGCCCGGCTGGCGAAGGCGAGCGTGACCGACGTGGCCGAGGCGGCGGCCCGCTACCTCGCGCCGGCCCGGGCGGCCGTCGTGGTGCTGGGCGACGCGGAGCGGATCGGGCCGCAGCTCTCGACGCTGGCCCCGGTCGTCACCGAGCCGGCCCGGCCGTGAGCGGGGAGGCCGCGCCACCGCTGGCCCGCTCCACGCTGGACCGGGCGGCGCACCGGCGTACCGACCCCGAGTGGCTGGCACAGGCGTGGAGCCGGGCCCGGGTGCTGGTGCTGGACTCCGCCCAGGGCGGCCGGGCGCTGGTGCGGACCGACACGTCGCCGCCCACGCTGGTGCTGGTCGACCCGGCCGCGCTGCCGCAGCCGGTGGCCCCGATGTTCCTGGGCGTCGAGCCGGACGGGGTGCCCGTCTTCGCCGCGGACGCCCCGCTGCCGGCGGTGCCCGGGGCCCGCGCGGCGCACCTGCGCGAGGTCGGCCACCTGCTCGGCGACCGGGACGCCGGGTTGTTCACGACCGCGCTGGCGCTGACCAACTGGCACCTGCGGCACGGCTACTCGTCGGCGACCGGGCAGCCGACCGAGGTGGACGAGGGCGGCTGGTCCCGGGTCGACGCGGGCGGGGAGCGGATCTGGCCGCGAACCGACCCGGCGATGATCGTGCTCGTGCACGACGGCGTGCCGGGCCCGGACGGGCGCTGCCTGCTCGGCAACAACGCCACCTGGCCGAGCACCCCCGGCGAACGGCGGTTCTCCTGCCTCGCCGGCTACGTCGAGCCGGGGGAGTCGGCCGAGGCCGCCGTGCTGCGCGAGGTCCGCGAGGAGGTGGGCGTCCCGGTCGCCGACATCGCGTACGCGGGCAGTCAGTCCTGGCCGTTCCCGGGCTCGCTGATGCTCGGGTTCCTGGCCACCGCCGATCCGGAGCACCCGGTGCACGTGGACCCGACCGAGATCGCGTACGCCCGGTGGTTCTCCCGGCGGGAGATCGGCGCGGCGCTGGCGGGGCGGCCGGTGGACGCCGGCGGCGACCGCCTGGTGCTGCCGCCACCGTCGTCCATCGCGCTCTTCCTGATCCACCGGTGGCTCGACGGGCACTGCTGAGCCCGTCGGCGACGGGGTCCGGTCCCCGGCGGTCGCGCGGTGCTCGTGCGGTCCCGGTCCGTGGCCGTCGTTGCCGCGACGGTCACGGACCGGGAACACGGGCCGCCGTGGCCGGCTGGGCAAGGAACACGGCGGGGGAGCCGGTCCGACCACGACGGACGTCTCTCGGTCGGGTCAGCCGCCCCGGTCGTCGGGCGCCGGTCGGCCGCGGCCGGGCCCGTCGAGCGGAAGCACCTTGACCCGTTGCCTCCCGGAGCGGACGGCGCCGACGGCGGCGAGGGCTCGGGCCAGCAGCAGCGCGGCGTCGCGCTCCTCGGCGTGCACGACCTGCCGGCGCGGCTCGGGCGCGGTGGTCTCGTCGCGGAGGCGGCCGCCGCACGTCCACGCGGCGGCGATGTCCGCGTCGGCGGCGGCGCGGATGTCGGTGCGAACGATCAGGAAACGCATGTGGGTCTCCGGATGAACCGCGACGGTGGGGAACGGGTGGAAGTTCCACGTCACTCTGTCGCCATGCTACGCCCGGCGGCCTTCCCAGCAAGTGAAACGCGATGATCGGTTCGCAGCCTCGTCCGATCAGTGGATGCCTGGTCGGCGGGGGTGCCGGGCGCGGACGCGACGGGGCCGCCGGCTGACTGCCGGCGGCCCCGTGACGGTCGGTGTGATCAGTTGAGGTCGAACTGTCCGTTCTTCGCGCCGGCGATGAAGCCCAGCCAGCCCGCCCGGTTGAACAGCAGCACCGGACCGCCCTGGTCCTTGCTGTCCCGCAGGGCCACCGCGGCCGGCCCGGTCCTCAGTGGCGCGACCTCGACGCAGTTCGAGGTCTGGCTGCGCGTGCTCTTGCGCCACGGGGCGCCGGCGAGCAGGGCGGATACGGACGACGTGTCGTGGATCTCGTTCATCGTGTCACTCCTGAGGTGAACCGCTCCGATGGAACGAGTGGCGCCGCGCGACCCGACGGCAGGTCCCCCGTGGTCACCGTTCCGTCAGACGCCCGGAGTGCCGGCGGCGTTGGGTCGGCGCCGTTGCCGGCCCGTACGCCACCGTGGACGCGGCTGCCGTGCCGGGCAACCGTCCCGTCGCCTCGATCAGCCAGGAATGGGTGTCCGACTCGGAGAGCGCTGCCGCGCGCAGCCACTCGAATACCACTTTATAGCGATTTAGGGTGTTTGCCTCGGTCGACATGACGTCGGTGAACCCCCCTTCGATGGCCAGCGTCTCCGGATCGAGCGGATCCGCGAACCGGTAGACCGAGAAGGCGGTCGGCGGGAGGTACCAGGTGCCGATCTGGGTGTCCCGGGGCAGCACGTGCAGGGTGACGTTCGGCAGCATCGCCAGCTCGCAGAGCTGGACGAGCTGCTCGCGCAGCACCTCGGGCGGCCCGGCCCGGCCGCCGAGGGCCGTCTCCTCCAGCACCGCCGTGTAGCGGGGGGCGTCGGTCCCCCGCGTCAGCAGCGCCTGCCGGGCGCCGCGGGCCCGCACCTCGGTGTCGACGTCCTCCTCCGCCTCCGGGTCGCCGGCCTCCTCGCCGACCTGCCGCGCGGAGGCGATCCGCACCGACGCGTAGCCGGGCGTCTGGAGCAGGCCCGGCACCAGGACCGGGTTGTACTCCCGGATCTCCACGCAGCCCGCCTCCAGCTCGGCGAAGGCGCGTTGCTGCTGGGTCATCACGGGATAGTTGCGCAGCCACCCGCGGATGTCCCCGGCCGCCTGGGTGATGTCGAGCAGCTCCCCGCGCAGGGCCTCGTCGGCACCGTAGAGATCCAGCAGGACCCCGACGTCGTCCGGATCCGGACGGCTGCGGCCGTTCTCCAGGCGGGACAACTTGGACGCGGAGGCCCAGCCGATCCGCTCGATGACCTGGTCACCGGTGAGGCCGGCGGCCTCGCGCAGCCGGCGCAGTACCGTACCCAACCTGCGGCGACGCATGATCGGGCTGGGTGAGGCAGGAGGCACGACGTCCTCTTTCCCGTGGGCCGCCGCGGACGCGACGGTAACTGTATGGAATTCGCCCCCCACGGTCAGTATGGACGGCGCAACCCTCGCCGGAGGTCCCGGCGGGGGCGTGTCTCGCAGAAAAGAGACCGTGGAAGGGAACGGCACCCGCAACGACGCCGTCGGACCCGTCCGCGCCACCCCGACCGCGCCACGCCGCGCACCACCCCCGCCCGGAGGGACCCCCATGCGCACCGTCCTGCGCCGCCCGGATTTCCGCCTGCTCTTCGGCGGCCTGCTCGCCAGCATGGCCGCCGAGTCGATCCTGCTACTGGCCCTCGCCATCTGGGTGAAGGACCTGACCGGGTCGGACGGGCTGGCCGGCGCCACCATCTTCGCGGTCATCGCCCCGATGACGCTGGCTCCGCTGGTCGGGTGGTTCGTCGACCGCTACCCCCGCCGCCCGTTCTTCGTGGCGGCCAACCTGGTGACGGCCGCGCTGCTCACCCCGCTGCTGACGGTGCGGGACCGCGCCGACGTGTGGATCATCTACGCGGTGGCGGCCCTGTACGGCCTCTCGTACATCACGCTCAGCGCCGCGCTCAGCGGCCTGATCCGCCAGCTCGTGCCGGTCGAGCTGCTGGCCGACGCGAACGGCGTGCTGCAGACCGTGCGCCAGGGCCTGCGGCTGATCGGTCCGCTGGCCGGCGCGGGGCTCTACGCGGCCGTCGGCGGCTGGACGCTGGCCGTGATCGGAATGCTCGGCTTCGTGTCGGCGGCCGTCGTGGTGGGCGCGCTGCGCACGGCGGAGACGCCGCCCGCCGGTCGGGGGCTGCGCTGGTCCGCCGAGGTGGGCGCGGGGCTGCGGCACCTGGCCGGGGAGCCGGCGTTGCGCCGGGCGCTGCTCGGCTACGGGCTGGGCTCGCTGGCGATGGGCTTCAGCGAATCGTTGATCTTCGCCTACGTCGACCAGGGGCTCCGCCGGGACGCCGCGTTCGTCGGTGTGCTGGTCACCGTGCAGGGCATCGGCGGGCTGGTCGGCGGGCTGCTCTCCCCGGCCGTTGTGCGCCGTGCGGGGGAGGTGGGCACGCTCGCCGCCGGCGTGGCGTTCTTCGGGCCGGCCTCGCTGGCGCTGGTGTACCCGAACCTCTGGCTCGGCTTCCTCGCGGTGCTGCTGGCCGGCGTGTCGCTGCCGCTGACCATGGTCGGGCTGCACACGCTGATCCAGCGGCGTACCCCCTCGGGGCTGATCGGCCGGGTCGCCGCGGCCTCGGAGGCCGTGGTCAGCGGCCCGCAGGCGCTCTCCATCGGCGCGGGGGCGCTGCTCGTCGGGGTGCTGGACTACCGGGTGCTGTTCGCCCTGATCGGGCTGGCCACCCTGCTGGCCGGCGGCTTCCTCTGGCACGGCCGCACGCTCAGCCCGCCGCCGACCGCCCGGCTCCCCGTCCCCCGCCGGCCCGTGGACGGGGTGGTGCCCGCAGGCCCGGAGGTGGTCGGCACGACGCCCCCGGGCCCGGGGCGCTGAGGCTCGTCCCGTCGCCACCGGCGGCCCGGGCGGAGGGCCGGCGGCGCCACCGGGCGGTACGCCGCGGGGGCGGCGGCCCGGACGGCCGCCGCCCCCCGGGCGGGTGCTGGGTCGGTCAGGCGTCGATCGTGGCGAGGTGCTGCTTGACCTGGGTGATCGACGGGTTGGTCAGGGCGCTGCCGTCGGCGAAGCGCAGCGTCGGGACGGTCTGGTTGCCGCCGTTGACGCGCATCACGAACTCCGCGGCCTTCGGGTCCTGCTCGATGTCGACCACCTCGTAGCCGATGCCCTCCCGGTCGAGCTGCGACTTGAGCCGGTGGCAGTAGCCGCACCAGGGGGTGGAATACATCGTCAGCATGGTGAGATCCTCCAACGGTCCGCGCGGCGGCTTGCCGATCAAGCCCAGGCTAATCGCTGCAACGTCCGGCGGAGCTGAGACAATTCCTCGCTGTGGCGGTTCACTCAGCATCCGAACGCGTGCTCGCGGGGCTCGACCCGGAGCAGCGGTCGGCGGTGACCGCCCCCGCCGGCCCGGTCTGCATCCTGGCCGGCGCCGGCACCGGCAAGACCCGGGCGGTCACCTCCCGCATCGCCCACCGGGCCCTCTCGGGGGAGATCTCCGCCCGGCACGTGCTCGCGGTGACCTTCACCGCCCGCGCCGCCGCCGAGATGCGGGCCCGGCTCACCGCGCTCGGCGTGGGCGGCGTGCAGGCGCGCACCTTCCACGCGGCGGCGCTGCGCCAGGTGCGCTACTTCGCGCCCCGCCTGCTGGAGGGGCGGGCCATGCCCGAGCTGCTGGACAGCAAGGTCCGCCTGGTCACGCTCGCCGCGGCCAAGGCCGGCCTGCGTACCGACCGGGCGGCCGCCCGGGACCTGGCCGGCGAGATCGAGTGGGCCAAGTCGTCGCTGGTGGAGCCGGGGGAGTACGTCGTCGCGGCGGCCAAGGCGATGCGGGACACCCCGCACGAGCCGGCCCGGGTCGCCGAGGTCTTCGCGGCGTACGAGCGGCTCAAGCGCTCCAACGGTGTGATCGACTTCGAGGACATGCTGCGCGCCGCGGTCTGGGGCATCGAGGAGCACCGCGACGTCGCCGAGCAGGTCCGCGCCCAGTACCGGCACTTCGTGGTCGACGAGTACCAGGACGTCAACCCGCTCCAGCAGCGCCTGCTCGAGGCGTGGCTGGGCGGGCGGGACGACCTGACCGTGGTCGGCGACGCCAGCCAGACGATCTACTCGTTCACCGGGGCCACCTCGTCCTATCTGGTCGACTTCCCGCGTCGGAACCGGGGCGCGACGGTGGTCCGGCTGGTCCGCGACTACCGTTCCACCCCGCAGGTCGTCGGGCTGGCCAACGCGGTGATCTCGCAGGCGCGGGGCGCCGAGGCGCGGCTGCGCCTGGAGCTGGTCGGCCAGCGCCCGCCCGGCCCGGAGCCCGAGCTGCGGATCTTCACCGACGAGCCGGCCGAGGCCAACGCCGTCGCCGCCCGCTGCCGCGCCCTGGTCGACGCCGGCACGCCGGCGAGGGAGATCGCCGTGCTGTTCCGGACCAACGCGCAGTCCGAGGCGTACGAGAAGGCGCTGACCGAGGCGCGGGTGCCGTACGTGGTGCAGGGGGCGGAGCGGTTCTTCGAGCGCGCCGAGGTCCGGCAGGCGATGGTCGCCCTGCGGGCCGCCACCCGGTCGATCCCCGGGGAGACCCCGCTGCCCACCGCCGTGGTCGAGGCGCTCAGCGCGGTCGGCTGGGCCCCCGACGCCGCCCCGACCGGCGGCGCCGCCCGCGAGCGCTGGGAGGCGCTCGCCGCCCTGGTGCAGCTCGCCGAGGAGTACGCCGCCGCGCCGGAGGTGCTGCCGATCGGGCCCGCCGCCTCGGTCGAGCGCCCGGTCACCCTGGCCGACTTCAACGACGAGCTGGCCCGTCGGGCCGCCGCGCAGCACGTGCCGACCGTCGACGGGGTGACGCTGGCCTCGCTGCACTCCGCCAAGGGCCTGGAGTGGGACGCCGTCTTCCTGGTCGGCCTCTCCGAGGGCACCCTGCCCACCACGTACGCCAAGACCGTCGAGCAGGTCGAGGAGGAGCGCCGGCTGCTCTACGTCGGCATCACCCGGGCCAGGCAGTGGCTCTGGCTGTCGTACGCCTCGGCCCGTTCCCCGGGCGGGCGGGCCCGGCGGCCCTCCCGGTTCCTGCCGCAGCTCGACCGCTCCGGCGGAGCGGAGCGGGCCGGGGCGGGCCCGGCGGCGCGCCGCCCGGAGCGCCGCCGGACCCAGATCGTGTCCTGCCGGATCTGCGGCGCCACCCTGCTCGCCGGGCCGGACCGCAAGCTCGGCCGCTGCCCGACCTGCCCGTCGGACATCGACGAGGAGCTGCACGAACGCCTGCGCGAGTGGCGCCAGCGGGTGGCCGCCGGGCAGCGGGTACCGGCCTATGTGGTCTTCACCGACGCCACGCTCGTCGCGCTCGCCGAGCGGCGTCCCGGTAGGACGGAGGAGCTGATCGCGATCGCCGGCATCGGGCCCCGCAAGCTCGGCCTCTACGGGGAGGCGGTGCTGGCTCTGGTGGCGGGCGCGGGGGTCGACGACGTCTGCCCTGAGAAAACTTTCGAAATCTCGCCGTAAATTCGTTTGCCCTCGCCCCGTGGCGAGGAATAGCCTCATGGCACACCTCGCGAGCGGCGCCATTCTGGCTGCTCACGAGGGGTAGAGACCGTTTCGGCACGAGTGAACGTCAGAGGAGGTGGCCCCCATGGAGATCGTCTACATCTACGAGCGTCCGGCGGCGCTGCCCGCTGCCGTCGCTTCGCTGTCGGCTGTCCGGGTGGCCCTCGCCGCTGCGCGACCGTCGGTTTCCCAGGTGCACCGGGTCGAGACTCAGGCCGAGCTGATCCTCGCCCCCGCGCCGAACGGAATCCAGGGGACCAGTGGCTTCACGGGCAAGGGTGTCGATGCTGTCAAGCGCCACATGGACGCCCGCGGAGTTCCACCTCGAGGTAGACCGGTCTGATCATCAGACCACCGGCTCACCTCGAGGCCGCGGAACCCGCTACCGGGATCCGCGGCCTCAGTTTTTTGCCCGTCAGGTACGTCGGAAATGCGATCCACGAGATCGAAGTGAGAGAGAGGTGACCGGGCGATGAGTCTGGCGTTGGCCCCACTCGACGTGAGCGTCGAGATGGAGGCGAACCTGCCCTGCCGGAAGTTCGACCCCGACCTGTGGTTCTCCGACTCGCCCGCCGAGCTCGAGCTGGCCAAGTCGCTCTGCGGGGACTGCCCGCTGCGCGTCGAGTGCCTGGCCGGGGCGGTGGAGCGGGCCGAGCCCTGGGGCGTCTGGGGCGGCGAGATCTTCGAGCGTGGCGCGGTCGTCCCGCGCAAGCGGCCCCGTGGCCGTCCGCGTAAGGAGGACCTCGCCCGCGACGCGGCGCTCCGGGTCGAGGCCGAGGCGCGACTGGCGGCCAGCGGGCTGTCCGAGTCGCGCACCGCGGTCCGGCTGGCGGCCTGACATGCACCCGATCCGTCCCACCCACGCCGGTGCCACACCGGCGACGAGAGAGCTGACCACCATGCTGAACGTTCTTAACGGAGTCGCCGAGATGCAACTACTTCACGAAGCGTTGTCCCGGGCTCGAATGCGCCGGCCTCAGGCCGGTCTTTCCACCACGAGCACTGAGGCAACCCGTTCCGCCCGTTCCGTCGCCATGAACAGCCGTACACGAGCGGCGCGCGACCTGGGCGTTCTCTAGATCCACACCGATGCCGAGGGGCGGTGGCCGATTCCGGCCACCGCCCCTCCGCGCGTGCCGCGTCCCGTGCCGCCGGAACGGACGTCAGCCGCCGTCGCTCAGCCGCCCGCCGAGGGCTGCTCGGCCGACGGGGCGAAGCCGGGCAGCCAGCGCTCCAGGATGCCCCGGTAGGGCGCCTTCGCCTCCAGCTGGCAGAGCACGCCGATCGACCCGAGCGTCACCCGGTGGATGAGCAGGTACGACGGCGGCAGGTTGAGCTGCCGGCTCAACTGGTACGCGGGCGAACGCGGGCTGGCCAGCCGGGTCGCCTCCGCGCGCAGCCAGGCCCGGGAGAAGCGGAACTCCTCGGCGCCGATGGGCTCCAGCATGGGGCGCAGGAATTCGAGCACCGCCCGGGCGTCGATCTCCTCCGTGGATCCGATGAAGCCCTCGGCCCGCAGACCCGCCACCACCCCGTCGGCGTCGCCCCGCAGCGCGAGCGCGGCGATGCGACCGATCGGCTCCGGCGTGCCCTCCGGCATCCGGGCCACCGCGCCGAAGTCGATCACCCCGAGCCGGCCGTCCGGCAGCAGCCGGAAGTTGCCCGGGTGCGGGTCGGCGTGCAGCAGCCCGGCCCGCTGCGGCGCGGAGAGGTGCAGGACGGCCATCAGCCGGCCGGCCGTGTCGCGCTGTTCCTCGGTGCCCTCGCGGATGATGTCCGCCAGCGGGGTGCCCTCGACCCACTCGGTGACCAGGACCCGGGGCGACGCGGAGACCACCGCCGGGATGTAGATCTCCGGGTCGTCGGCGTACGCGGTGGCGAAGGCGCGCTGCGACTCGGCCTCCAGCTCGTAGTCGAGCTCCTCGGTGATCCGCTCCCGCAGCTCGGCCAGGAGCGGCTTGACGTCCAGCCCCGGCTGGATCGCCCGGAACATCCCGCCCAGGCGGGAGAGCTGCTTGAGGTCGGCCAGCAGGGCCTCGCCCGCGCCCGGGTACTGGATCTTGACGGCGACGTCGCGGGTGTTCGGCGCGCCCGACGGGTTGTAGCCGGGCTCCCGCCACACCGCCCGGTGCACCTGACCGATGCTGGCCGCGGCGGCGGGGGTGTCGTCGAACTCGACGAACCGGTCCCGCCACTCCGGGCCGAGCTGCTCGGCGAGCACCTTGTGCACGCTGGCCACCGGCAGCGGCGGAGCCGCCTCCTGGAGCTTGGTGAGGGCCTGCCGGTAGGGGGCGGCGATCTCCTCGGGCAGGGCGGCCTCGAAGACCGACAGCGCCTGGCCGAACTTCATCGCGCCGCCCTTGAGCTGCCCGAGCACGCTGAAGAGCTGTTCGGCGGTGCGCTGTTGGATCTCGGCCGAGATCACGTCGGAGGCGAGCCCGGTGACGCGCTTACCCATGCCGAGGACGGTCCGACCGGCGAAGCCGAGCGGCAGAGCGGCGAGCTTGGCGGTCCGGGACACGGCCCGGCGCGGGATGTCGGTCACCCGGCCATTGTTACCGACTCCGGGGGTCGGCGGCTGCTCTGCCGGCGGGCTGGGTGCCCGTACCCGCCCTCGGGGGGGCGTCACCGGCGCCGACGGGAGCATCCGCAGGAGGGGTGCGGCGGCCACCTCCGGCGTCGGAACCGGCCCGCGCCGGTGATCTCCACCGCGCAGCCCAGGGTCTCCGGGGTGCCCCCGTCGAGCTGGGTCAGCACCTCCGCGGCCGCGTACGCCCCGGCGGCCAGGAGCGTCGCAGTGGCGCACGATTGTCCACCGGGATTCGTGGCGAGCTGGGCGGCGAGCGCCGGCCAGTCCGGGTCACGATCGGTCCGGTGCAGGTCGAGGCAGTGGAGGCAGGGGCCGGCGGGCGGGCGGACGAGCGGACCGACCACGGGCACGCCCCCTCGGAGCCCGACCAGCAGGTGCGGCTGGCGTCGCTGGGCGTGGCCGGCGGCGAGCAGGGCCGCCGGCCGGTCCGTACCGAGCTGGACGACCAGGTCGACGCGGCCCCGCCGGAGGGGACCGGTGCCCGTGCCGGGGGCGGCCCGCTCGACGGCGTCGCGTAACGCCGGGGCGAGCGGACGGCCGAGCGCGGCGGCCGGGATGCCGGTGCCGACCAGGTCCGCCGGGCGCACCGGACCGGCCAGCTCGGGGCGGACGTGCCCGACGCCGGCCTGGGCCAGCGCGAGGGCGACCGGCGCGCCCAGGGGGCCGGCGCCGGTGACCACCACCCGGGCGGCCAGCCGCCGGCGCAGCACCCGGGCGGGCGTGTCGGGCAGTCGGGCGGCGGCCAGGGCGAGAGCCCCGGCCTCGGCGGCGAGCCGGGCCCGGGGCGGTCCGGCCAGGTCTCTCGGCAGCAGGGTGTGCGCGGGTACGACCAGGCCGGCGGCCCGCAGGGCGTCGAGCAGGGCGCGGGCCTCGTCGGGGGCCACCTCGGCGGCGACGGCGTGCTCCAGGACCAGCCGCTCGCTGCGGGTGCCGTCCAGCAGGTCGAGCAGCCGCGCCGCCCGCGGATCGGTGATCTCCAGCAGGACGGCCTGGCCCGGCTCGACGCCGAGCTGGAGGGTGTGGCGGTCCCGCCAGAGTCTGGTGAGCCCCGGCAGCAGGGTGGGCCGGGGAAGCGTGGCACGGCGCATGGCACGAATGGTGACCGCGTCCGTGCTCACGGTCGATCGTTGTCCACAGGTGTCCGGTGGTCTGTCCAGGGCTGTCCACAGGAATTCCCGGGATATCCACAACCGGCTGGTAACCATGTCGGCGAGCCGACAGCGGGTGCACCGCCGGCCGGCCCGCCCTGGGCCGGTCGATCAGGTGCGGTCGAGCCGGAGAGGGCGGCCGCCGGCCGCCCTCTCCGGTGCATCCGTACGGGTCAGACCTTCGCCTTGCCCAGGATGCGGTTCACTGTTGTGCCGCACACCGGACACTTGCCCTTGGCCATGTTCATCCCGGTCTTCGAGACCTCGACGCGCCCCTCGAAGTCCCGCTTCTCCTTGCACTTGACGCAGTAACCGTTGTAGGTCTGGGCCTGGTCGGCCACGGTGCCCTCCTCGTCTCGTCCGCCGGCCGATACGTCCCGGCGGGTTTCCCGGCGGCGGGCCACTCGGGCGCCGGCGCTGGGTGTCTCTCCCACGGCCATCGTCGTGACCGCTGGTCCGCGGACCCTACCCAGGTCTGGGCGGTTCCATGTCAGCTGTGCTTCGTCACTGTGAGCAAGTCGACGTCGAGAGTGTGCATGGCGAATTACGTCTGATAAGTCAGTTTGGCGGGGACACGCCGGCCGAACCCGGTCAGATGCCCCCTGCGGGGCACCCCGAGCTGCGCCCGCCGGAGTGATCACCTAACGTGGGCGGTGCCGCGGTCGCAGCCGCGGGCGGTCGCCACAGAGCGTGACGGCAACGGATTGCCGCGGCCCGGCAAGAATTTTTTCGGGACTCCTGGCGACCAATCACCATTTTCCGGGCGTGTGTCGGGGTGTTGACCCTTGCGGACCCCTGGTCAGTACCCATTAGCTTTCCCTCGTGGCAGGAATCCGAGGCTGCGCGGCGCTCTGATGGCAGGGACGCGGAAGCCGGTCGTCGAGGTACGACGCAGCCAGCGTCGGCGACGCACGGTGTCCGCGTACCGCGACGGTGAGCGGGTCGTCGTCCTCATTCCCGACCAGTTCTCCCGGGCCGAGGAGAGCGAGTGGGTCGACCGGATGCTCGCCCGGCTCGCCGCCCGGGAGGGGCGACTGGCCCGCTCCGACGCCGAGCTGCTCGCCCGGGCCACCCGCCTGATCAGCCTCTACCTCGCCGAGTACGGCACGAAGGCCGCGCCGACGAGCGTCCGCTGGGTCACCAACCAGAACGGCCGCTGGGGGTCCTGCACCCCGGCCGACGGCACCATCCGCCTCTCGCACCGCGTCCAGGACATGCCCGACTGGGTGATCGACTACGTGCTGCTGCACGAGCTGGCCCACCTCATCGTGCCCAGCCACAACGCCCGGTTCTGGGCGCTCGTGGCGCGCTACCCGAGGTGCGAGCGGGCGCGGGGCTACCTGGAGGGCGTGGCGGCGGCCTCCGGCACCCCGCCGACCGACTGACCTCCTCCGGACTCCGCCCCGGTGCCGTGGTCCGGTGCCGTCGTCGCGTGCCGGTGCCGCGGGCGGGACCGGGCTAGGGTCGGGGGATGGCCCGACGTGTGGTGGTGGCGTTGCTCGGACCGGTGGCCTGGGCGCCGCCCGGCATCGACCCGGCGGACTGGCGGGCGGCGCTCGCCGAGGACGTGGTCGACCTGCTCGCCACGCTCAACGAGGTGGAGACGGCGGTCGCCGTCACCCCGACCGACCGGCGGCTGGCCGACGCGGTGGTGTGGCCGGGCACACCCGTGCACGAGGTGCCCGAGGCGACCCCGAACGCCGTCTTCGCCGCCCTCACCGACGCCGGCTACGACCAGGCGGCCGTGATCGCCGGCGACGCGCCGGACGTGCCGGGCCTGACGATCGGCAAGCTGCTGCGTCCGCTGACCACCCGGCCGGTGGCGGTCGCCCCGGTCGAGGGCGGTGGTCCCGGGCTGCTCGGCGTGGCCACACGGCTGCCCGTGCCGGCCTGGTTGCCGGTGCTTGACCTGGACACCACGCGGCCGGCGACGGTGCGCGCGGCCGCGCCCCGACCCGGGGACCTGGCGGTCACCCCGGCCTGGCGGCGCCTGCGGGGGCCGGGCGACCTGGCCTTCCTCGACCCCGCGGTGGAGGGCTGGGAGACCACCCGGGCCCTGCTCTCGGGCACCGCCCAGCCCCGCTGACCGGTCGCCGGCGGGGCTCGCCCGGCACCTGCCGGGACACCGGTCCCCGACCGTGCCGCTCAACCGGGTCGGCCGAGCGGCCAGCCGCGTACCCGGGACGCCCCCGGCGCGGAGCAGGGGCTCGGGCGTCGACCCTGAGCCGCCCGACCCGGGTGGGTCGGGCGGCGTCGAGATCGGGTGGTCAGGGGCGGGTGTCGCCGTCCCCGGCGTCGTCGGGGCCGCGCCGCTCCGGCTCGCCCGGGGCCTTCTCCTCCGGGCCGCCCGGCGCGGAGAAGTCGAAGTTCTCCAGCTCGCCGAGGTCGAACTCGGACATCGCGAAGGCCACCGGGTCGGCGAAGTCGTCGTCGGAGGGGAGCAGGTCGGGGTGGCCCCACAGGGCGTCCCGGCCGGCGATGCCCCGGTGCTCGGTCAGCGCCGCCCAGAGCGCCGCCGCCTCGCGCAGCCGGCGCGGACGCAGCTCCAGGCCGACCAGGGCCGCGAAGGTCTGTTCGGCCGGGCCGCCGGCCGCCCGGCGCCGGCGGAACGCCTCGCCGAGGCTCACCACGTTCGGCAGCCGGCCACCCGCCGCGCTGTCCACCACGTGGCACACCCAGCCCTCGACCAGGGCCAGGGCGGTCTCCAGCCGGGCCAGTGACGCCTTCTGCGCCGGGCTGTCCTCCGGCGTGAAGATGCCCTCCAGGGCGATCGCCTGCATCGACTCCGGGTCGGTCGGGTCGACCCGGCCCATCGCCTCCTCGATCGCCTCCCGGTTGACCCGGATGCCGGCGGCGTACATCTCCACCGCGCTCAGCACGTGCCCGCGCAGCCACGGCACGTGCTGGAAGAGCCGCTGGTGGGCGGCCTCGCGCAGGGCCACGTAGAGGCGTACCTCGTCCTCGGGCAGCTCCAGGCCCTCGCCGTACGCCCGGATGTTGGCCGGGATCAGCGCGGCCGTGCCGGCCGGGCCGAGCGGCAGCCCGATGTCGCCGGCGGAGAGCACCTCCGCGGCGAGCGAGCCGAGCGCCTGGCCGAGCTGGCCGCCGAAGAGCGCGCCGCCGAGGGTGGCGACCATCGACTGCATCGGGCCGAGCTGGGCGCGCGCCTCCGGCGGCACCAGGTCGCCCATCGCGCCGACCATCCGGCTGGCCACCGGGTCGCAGAGCTTGCGCCACACGTCGAGGGTCTTGTAGATCCACTCATTGCGGTTCCAGGCCACCGAGGTCTGGATGCCCGAGGGCAGGGCGGAGGCCGGCTCCAGCCACAGGTCGGCGAGCCGCAACGCCTCCTCCACCGCGTTTCGCTCGAAGGGCGACACCGCCGGATCGCCCGCGGCGGCGAGCTGACTGGCGGCCACCTGCCGGGCCAGGTCCCAGTTGACCGGCCCGCTGCCCGACGCGGAGAGCAGGTGCTGCAACTGCGACATGAACTGCTGCATCTGCGCGGGATCGTTGGGGTCTGGTGGTTGCCCACCCGGGAGCGCGAAACCGAACGGAATATCAGGCACGACGTCTACGGTACGCGCGCCGCGCCCCAGGTCGTCGCCGCTGGCGTTCCGCTGAGGGCGAAGTCGTGATTCACCCGCCGGCCGGCCCCGCCCCGGTCGGTACTCTCTGCCGCATGAGACGTCGCGGCGTGACCGTCCTGGTCGGTGCTCTGCTCACCGCTCTGCTCAGCATCGGCGTGCTCGGCGCGCCCATCCCGTACGTGGTGCTCGGCCCGGGGCCGACCGTCGACACGCTGGGCAAGGAGAACGGCAAGGAGGTCATCCAGGTCACCGGCCGGGAGACCTCCACCTCCGCCGGGCAGCTGCGGCTCACCACGGTCGGCGTGCAGCCCACGGTGAAGTTGCGCTCGGCGATCCAGGGCTGGTTCTCCGACGACGAGGCGGTGGTGCCGCGCGAGCTGGTCTACCCGCCCGGGGAGAGCCGCGAGCAGGTCGAGGAGCGCAACGCGGAGGACTTCAAGGTCTCCCAGACCAGCGCGGAGACCGCGGCGCTGCGCGAGCTGGGGTACCAGGTGCGGGTGGTGGTCAAGACCGTCGCCGCCGACGGGCCGGCGGCCGGCGCGCTGAGGCCCGGCGACGTGGTCACCTCCGTCGACGGGGAGCCGGTGCCGTTGGCCGCCCGGCTCACCGAGCTGATCCGGGCCAAGCCGGCCGGCACCGCCCTGAAGATCGGCTACACCCGCGACGGCGCCGCCGCGACGGCGGAGGTCACCAGCCGGGAGCAGGACGGCCGTCCCCGCATCGGGGTCGAGATCGAGCAGCAGCAGCCGCACCCGTTCACCCTCAACATCGACCTGGAGGACATCGGCGGGCCGAGCGCCGGCCTGATGTTCGCCCTCGGCATCGTCGACAAGCTGACCCCGGCGGACCTCACCGGCGGGAAGATCATCGCGGGGACCGGCACGATCGACGACTCCGGCCGGGTCGGGCCGATCGGCGGCATCGCGCAGAAACTGGTGGGCGCGAAGGAGGCCGGCGCGGTGGCCTTCCTGGTGCCGGCGGCGAACTGCGCCGAGGCCGTGCGCAACCCGCAGCCCGGGCTGCCGCTGCTGAAGGTGGGCTCGCTCGACGAGGCGCTGACCGCGCTGGACGCGCTGCGCGCCGGTGGCCAGGCCACCCGCTGCTGACCCGCCCGTAAGCCGGTCCGGGCATCGACGCCCGCCCTCCCGGCGCGACTCCGCACGATCGCCGTGTGACCTTGGACCGACACGTTCAGGAACACCCCGTACTCTGGGTGCCTGGTCGGAGCCGATCACATCGAGCGTGCGGAGCCAACAGTGGTCATGCGTAGCAGCAGCCCCCTGCCGAGGATGAGCCGACGCGGACGCGTCACGATCGGTGTCCTGGTCGGGGTGTTCGTGCTCTTCACCCTGCTCGGCTGGGGTGTCCAGGCGTGGACGGACTGGCTGTGGTTCGACGAGGTCCGCTACACCGAAGTCTTCACCGGGGTGCTGCGGACCCGGCTGCTGCTCTTCCTCGCGGTCGGGCTGGGCATGGCGGCGATCGTCGGCGGGAACCTCTGGCTGGCCCAGCGGCTGCGTCCCCGGATGCGCCCGCACTCGCCGGAGCAGGCCACCCTGGAGCGCTACCGGATGCTGCTCGGCCCGCGGCTCGGTGTCTGGGTCGCGCTGGTCGCCGGCGTGGTCGGCCTCTTCGCCGGGCTGTCGGCGCAGAGCCGGTGGAACCAGTGGCTGCTCTTCCGCAACGGCGGGGACTTCGGCGTGAAGGACCCGGAGTTCGGCGTCGACGTCGGCTTCTACGTCTTCCAGCTGCCGTTCCTGCGCTACCTGCTCGGGGTGGGCTTCACCGCGGTGGTGCTCTCCGTGATCGGGGCGCTCGCCGTGCACTACATCTTCGGCGGCGTCCGGCTCCAGGGCATCGGCGACCGGATGACCAACGCCGCCCGGGCCCACCTGAGCACGCTCGTCGCGGTCTTCGTCCTGCTGAAGGCGCTCGCGTACGTGCTGGACCGGCGGGCGATGCTGCTGGAGTACGGCGAGGGCCCGGTCTTCGGCGCCGGCTACGCCGACGTCAACGCGCTGCTGCCGGCCAAGGAGATCCTCGCCTACATCTCCATCGTGGTGGCGATCGCGATCATCGTCTTCTCCAACGCCTGGATGCGGAACCTGGTCTGGCCGGGCATCTCGCTCGCCCTGCTGGGCGTCTCCGCCGTCGCCATCGGCGGCATCTACCCCTGGGCGGTGCAGACCTTCGAGGTCAAGCCCAGCGCGAAGGAGAAGGAGGCGCCGTTCATCGAGCGCAGCATCAAGGCGACCCGCTCGGCGTTCGGGCTGGAGGCGGCGACCACCACGCCGTACGCGGCGAGCAACCTGACCCCGCCGGCGAGCCTCACCACGGACACCTCCGTGGTGCCGAACATCCGGCTGCTCGACCCGCAACTGGTCTCCGAGACGTACACCCAGCGCCAGCAGGTCCGGCAGTTCTACGACTTCGGCGAGAAGCTGGACGTCGACCGGTACGGGGTCAACGGCAAGGTGCAGGACTACGTGGTGGGCCTGCGCGAGGTCAACTACCGGCAGCTGACCCCCCAGCAGAACACCTGGATCAACCGGCACACCGTCTACACCCACGGCTACGGGCTCGTGGCCGCGCCCGGCAACCGGGTGGTCTGCGGCGGTCAGCCCTTCTTCGTCTCCGGCTTCCTGGGCGACCCTCAGGAGCAGCAGAAGGAGCAGGGCCAGCAGGCGAGCGAGCAGTGCGCCGCGCAGACGGAACAGATCCCGGCGAAGCAGCCGCGGATCTACTACGGCGAGCGGATGGACGAGGGTGACTACGCGATCGTCGGGCAGGCCGACGCGGAGCGCAAGGCGGAGTTCGACCGCCCGGTCGGCGAGGGCGGCGAGTCCTACACCTACACCGGCGAGGGCGGCGTCGAGATCGGTTCGTTCACCCGCCGGCTGCTCTACGCGATCAAGGAGCAGGAGTCGAACTTCCTGCTCTCCGACGCGGTCAACGACGAGTCGAAGCTGCTCTACGTGCGCAACCCGCGCGACCGGGTGGAGAAGGTCGCCCCGTTCCTCACCCTGGACGGCGACCCGTACCCGGCCGTGGTGGAGGGCCGGATCCAGTGGATCATCGACGGCTACACCACGGCGGCGACCTACCCGTACGCCGAGCGGATCAACCTCCAGGAGCAGACCGCCGACGAGCTGACCGGGCGGGGCACCTTCCAGCTCGCCCGCGAGAACGTCAACTACATCCGCAACTCCGTCAAGGCCACGGTCGACGCGTACGACGGCACCGTCCGGCTCTACGAGTTCGACGAGACCGACCCGGTGCTCAAGGCGTGGAACAAGGCGTTCGGCGGCGACCTCGTGGTGCCGAAGGCCGAGATCCCCGGCGCTCTCGCCGAGCACTTCCGCTACCCGGCCGACCTGTTCAAGGTGCAGCGCAACCTGCTGACCCGGTTCCACGTGACGAACCCCGGCGACTTCTACTCGGCGACCGACTTCTGGCAGGTGCCGAACGTGCCGGACGCTCCCGACACCGGCCAGAAGCAGCCGCCGTACTACCTGTTCACCCAGTTGCCGGGCCAGGATTCGGCGCGCTTCCAGCTGACCTCGGCGGTCACCCCGAACGGGCGGGAGAACCTCGCCGCGCTGATCTCCGGGTCGTACGTCGACGGGCAGCCCAGGCTCGAGGTGCTCGACCTGCCCGACCAGACCCGGGTCTCCGGCCCGGTGCAGGTGCACCAGTCGATGACCCAGAACGCCAACATCCGGCAGCAGCTCAACCTGCTCCAGTCCCAGCAGGCCCAGGTGCAGTACGGCAACCTGCTCTCCCTGCCGTTCGGCGACGGCATGCTCTACATCGAGCCGGTCTACGTGAAGACCGCCGCGCAGAACGCGCCGCCGCTGTTGCAGCGGGTGCTGATGTCCTACGGCGACGGCGGCTCCTACGTGGTGCTGGCCAACAGCGTCTCCGACGGCATCAAGCAGCTCGTCGAGCAGGGCAAGCAGGCCGCCGCCCCGGGCACGCCGCCGCCGGGCGGCACCCCGCCGGGTGGCACGCCGCCGGGTGGCACGCCGCCGGCGCTGACCGGCGAGCTGGCCGAGGCGGCGAACCGGGTCCAGACCGCCATCGCGGAGGTCCGGGCCGCCCAGACGTCCGGCGACTTCGAGCGGTACGGCCGCGCGTTGAAGGCGCTGGACGAGGCGCTCACCGCCTTCCAGCAGGCCCAGCGGACGGCCGCCGCGCCGACCCCCGGTGCCAGCGCGCCGGCCTCCCCCTCGCCGGGTGCCAGCCCGCCGGCGTCCCCGGCACCCAGCGGCAGCCCCGCCCCGCCACCGGGCGGCTGACCATCCTCGGCGGCGCCCCCGGCCACGGACCTGTCCCGGTCCCCAGGCCGGGGGCGCTGTCGCGTTCCCGACGACCGGCCCGGCACCCGCAACCGCCACCGGCCTGGCGCCGTCCTTCCTGCAAGAGGCGCCAACGATCGGGAAGCGTGGTCGAAGACATGAGGGACGCGACGAGCTTCGACGAGTTCTACCGGAGCACCTCCCGGCGGATGCTCCGCTACGGCCACGCCGTCACCGGTGACCACGGCGAGGCCCAGGATCTGGTGCAGGAGGCGTACGCCCGCGCCTGGCGGCAGTGGGGCCGGCTCGCCGCCCACCCGACGCCCGAGGCCTGGCTGCGGCTGGTGATCGCCCGGCTGGCCACCGACCGGTGGCGCCGGCTGCAACGGTGGCGCGCGGCGCTGAGCCGCAGCGGCCCGCCCGAGCCGGTGCCGCCACCGAACGAGGACGCCGTGCTGCTGGCGGGCGCGCTGCGCCGACTGCCGGCCGCCCAGCGGCAGGCCCTCGCCCTGCACTACCTCTTCGACATGTCGGTGCAGGACATCGCCCGGGAGACCCGGGTGCCTGACGGCACCGTCAAGTCCTGGTTGTCGCGGGGCCGGGCGCGGCTGGCCACGCTGCTGCCCGACCTGCCCGCCGCCGAGGAACTGGAGGCGAACGATGTCGCGTGAACTGTCAGATCTCTACCGGTCGCTCGCCCGGCACGCCGACGAGCGCACCCTGGTCGTCCCGCAGGAGCTGCGGCGGCGCGCCGACCGGCGGGGCCGGCTCCGGGTCACCGGCGTCGCGCTCGGGACGGCACTGCTGCTCGCCGGCCTGGTGACCGGCAGCGGGCTGGTGCTCGCCGAGGAGCGCCAACCCCTGCCGCCGCCCGCCGCGCTCCCGCCGCCGTCGGGTGCCCCGGCGCCGACCCCGGCCACGGAGCCGACGGCGACGCCGCGGACCCCGGCCGGCACCCCGCCCCGGCCGACCGCCACGCCCGTGGCGACGGTGGGGAACGCGCCCGTGCCGCCACGCACGCCGGCCACGGTGCCGGACCGGGCCTTCTTCGCCCAGGCGGCCGAGAACCGGACGGGGATGGAACCCGTCTTCCGGGACACCGCCGCGCTGCCGGCGCTCTGCGGCGCCCGCTACCGCAGCGACGCCGGCATCGTGCAGCGCCGGACCCGGCACCTGGCCTACAGGCTGCCGGGGACCCCGACGGGGTACGTCCCGGAGGGCAGCTACGCGCACAGCATCACCATCTACCGCCCGGGGCGGGCCGCCGACTTCCTGCGTGAGCTGCGGGCGGCGGTGCGGGGCTGCCCGGAGCAGTCCGGGGTGGCCGGCGGCAACGCGACGACCGAGCGCCCGCGGCTGCTGGCCGACGGCGGCCTCGGCGACGGGTCGGTGCTGTTCGAGATCCGGGCGCCGGTCCGCGACATCGACGGCAACCCCACAGGCGGCGAGGAGCTGCGGCTGGTCCGGGCGATCCGGGTCGGCGACGTGGTGACCGTGCTCTGGGAACAGGGCTGGGAGGGCACCTCCGCGACGCGGTCACAGGTCGACGCCGACAGCCGGCGGGCGGTCGCCGCGATCGACGCCTGGCTGCGCTGACGCGTACGGCGTCCGGGGTCGTTTTGCGGCGACCGGGGTCGGTGGGATACGGTGTACGAACCGACGCGGGGTGGAGCAGCTCGGTAGCTCGCTGGGCTCATAACCCAGAGGTCGCAGGTTCAAATCCTGTCCCCGCTACCACGTCGAACGGCCCCGAGGGACTCCCTCGGGGCCGTTCGGTTTGTCCGGGCGCCGCTGCGGCACTGACCGGGCGGTGGCTCGTCGGGCGCCCGCGGCGGCTCGACGGGGCACCGGGCGGGCGGCGGACGGCGGACGGCGGCATCGGGGGGTCCGCTGATCATCCGGGCGGCGGGTGCGCTAAGCTATGTGAGCCGACGCGGGGTGGAGCAGCTCGGTAGCTCGCTGGGCTCATAACCCAGAGGTCGCAGGTTCAAATCCTGTCCCCGCTACTGACGGAAAGACCCCGGAGATCATCTCCGGGGTCTTTCCGCATCTCCGGGCCTGGGTGGACGCCCTTCGGCCCCCGGTGGGACGCGCGCCGGGAAGGGCCGGCGACCACACCGACAGGGCGTTCCCGCCGACCGACGTGCCGTGTTTGCGGTTGTCGGCGAGGATGTGGGTATGTCTTCATTCGGAAAGTGGTGGGGCCGGCTGAGCGCGGTCCTCGGTGCGGTCGCGCTGTCGGTGTTCGTCCCCGTCGCGGCCTGGGCGTCCACCGGCACGGGCGAGTTGGTGGTCGAGGCCGCCCGGCGGCGGCGCGGTGGCGGCGGCTTCGGCTTCCTCGGCCTGCTCTGCTGCCTGGTCGTGGTCGCCGTGGTCGTCTTCCTGCTGCTGCGGATGATGCGCAACCGCCGCGGCGGACCGCCGCGCTGAGTCCGCACAGCGCCACCGGCACGCGCCGGGCTGGTCGGCGGGCACGCTAGCCGGCCAGCGCGGCGTCCGCCTGTGCCATGAAACGGGACGTGGCCGTCCTGGGCCCGGCCGCGCCGTTGCGGATGCTCTCGGCGGCCGCGAGCAGGAGCGCACGCACCCGCGGGTGACCCGGCGGCGGTGGGCTCGGCGCCGGCCCCAGCCGGTCGGCCAGTGCCGTGCCGAGGGCCGCCGCGCGGCGCTGCGCGGCGTCGGTGATGCTGCCCGCGACGTAGCTGCGCACCGCCAGGCTCGGGCTGAGCCCGCGTTCGTGGCCGAGTACGGTCCCCGCCTCGCCGTTGCCGGTGAGGAAGTTGATCACGTCGGCGACCAGGGCGGGGTGGCGGGTGCCCCGGAAGGCGGCCCAGTACATCGACGCCCGGTGCCACTGCGCCTCCGGCGGCCCCGGCATCGCGGCCAGGCCGAGTTCGGCACGGGTCAGCCGCTGGAGTTCCGGGAGCTGGTGCGACCAGACGAACGAGGCGGCCGTGGCGCCGGTGACCACGAGCTGCCGGACCGGTTCGCCGCCGTCGGCCTGCTCCACCAGGGCGGCGCTCGGAGTGGCCCGGCCGGAGCGCGCCCGCCGCCACAGCTCGAACCACTCGGTCAGCGCGTCGGCGCCGAAACCGAGCTGCCGGCCCCGGTACAGCTCGCCGCCCTGGCCGCGTAGCCAGAGCCAGAACGCCCGGGTGTCGCCGGACGCGTCCATGGTGCCCGCCACCCTGCCCTCGCCGACCCGGGTGACCCGCCGCGCCCAGGCGACGTACTCCGCCCAGGACATCCCCGTCTCCGGCTCGGGCAGCCGCAGCCGGCGCAGCAGCGTGCGGTCGTAGACCAGGGCCGCCGCGGTCTGTCCCGCGGCGACGCCGACCGTACGCCCGTCGACCTGCCCGTAGCGCACCAGGCCCGGGGGGAGGGTGCGCAGGTCCAGGCGGTGGTCGGCGACGTACCCGCTGAGGTCCAGGACGATCTCGCGGCGGGCGTACTCGGTGAGCATGCTGTCGTCCAGCTGGATCAGGTCGGGCACGTTGCCGCCCGCCGCCTGGGTGGCCAGCCGGGCGTAGTAGCCGTCGGCGCCCTGCCAGGTGATCCGGAAGCTGACGCGGGGGTTGCGGTCGGTGTAGAGCCGCAGGACCCGCTCGGTGAGCTCCGCCCGCTTCGCCCCGCCGTACCAGAAGACCGACAGCTCGACCGGCCCGGTCTCCACCGCCGCCGTCTGGTCCTCGCTGCACCCGGCGGCGAGTACCGGCGCGCCCAGCAACGCGGCGAGCACCCGGCGCCGGCCCGGTTCCGCCCCGGCGCGGGCGAGCGGGAATCGGGCAGCGGGCACGGAAGGCTCCTGGTGGGCCGAGGGGGCGGACGGCCGGACCATTCACGCAGGCGGGCCGGGAGGGTGTCAACGTACGACCGGCCACACCGCCGCGGACCGGGCGTACGCATCGATGCGCGCGGCCACCGGCGGACGCCGTACGGGGCCCGCGTGGTGTACTAGGGCGCGTGGAACTTCTGCACTCGGGCAAGGTCAGGGACGTCTACGCCGACGGCGAGGACCTGATCCTGGTCGCCTCCGACCGCATCTCGATCTACGACGTGGTGCTGCCGACGCCGATTCCTGACAAGGGCAGGTTGCTCACCGCGCTCTCCCTGTGGTGGTTCGAGCAGCTCTCCGACCTGGTGCCGAACCACGTCCTCTCCGCCACCGACGTGCCGGCGGAGTTCGCCGGCCGGGCGATCCGCTGCCGGCGGCTGGAGATGGTCGCGGTGGAATGCGTCGCCCGGGGCTACCTGACCGGCGGCGGCCTGAAGGAGTACCAGCGCACCGGCGCGGTCTCCGGCGTGCCGCTGCCGCGCGGCCTGGTCGAGGCGTCCATCCTGCCCGAGCCGATCTTCACCCCGTCCACCAAGGCGCCGGTGGGGGAGCACGACGAGCCGATCACCTTCGCCGACGTGGTGGAGAAGGTCGGCGCCGAGACGGCCGAGCGGCTGCGTGGAATCACCATCGACGTCTACCGGCGGGGCGCGGAGCTGGCCGCCGACCGGGGGATCCTGATCGCCGACACCAAGATCGAGCTGGGCTGGGCGGCGGACGGCACCCTGACCGTGGGCGACGAGCTGCTGACCTCCGACTCGTCCCGGTTCTGGCCGGCGGAGTCGTACCAGCCGGGTCGGGCGCAGTTCTCCTACGACAAGCAGTACGTGCGGGACTGGGCCGTGGAGAGCGGCTGGGACAAGCAGGCGCCGGCGCCCGAGGTGCCGGCCGAGGTGGTCGAGGCGACCCGCGCCCGCTACGTGGACGTCTACGAGAAGCTCACCGGCAACCGCTGGGCCTGATTCCCACGGTGCGCGCGGGCCGGCACGCCGAAACCGGCCGGTCGGTCCCCGTCAGTCGACCCAGTCCAGGGTGCGCTCGACGGCCTTGCGCCAGTTGCGCAGCTCCCGCTCCCGGTGTGCCGGGTCCATCGTCGACTCCCACTGCGCGTCGGAGCGCCACTGGGCGCGCAGCGTGGCCAGGTCCGGCCAGAAGCCGACCGCCAGGCCGGCCGCGTACGCGGCGCCGAGACAGGTGGTCTCGGCGATCCGGGAGCGGACCACCGGCACGTCGAGCACGTCGGCGAGGAACTGCATCAGCAGCCCGTTGGCGGTCATCCCGCCGTCCACCCGGAGCCGGCGCAGCGCCACGTCGGAGTCGGCGTTCATCGCGTCGACCACCTCGCGGGTCTGCCAGGCCGACGCCTCCAGGGCCGCCCGGGCCAGGTGGCCCTTCGTGATGTAGCCGGTCAGCCCGGCGACCACGCCGCGCGCGTCGCTGCGCCAGTGCGGGGCGAACAGCCCGGAGAAGGCCGGCACGACGTAGCAGCCGCCGTTGTCGTCGACGGTGCGGGCCAGCTCCTCCACCTCGGCGGCGGTGGAGATCAGCCCCAGGTTGTCCCGCAGCCACTGCACAAGCGAGCCGGTGACCGCGATCGCTCCCTCCAGGGCGTACGCGGCGGGCTGGCCGTGGATGCGGTAGGCGACCGTGGTGAGCAGGCCGTGGGTGGAGGGGACCGGGCTGGCGCCGGTGTTGAGCAGCAGGAAGCTGCCGGTGCCGTAGGTGCACTTGGCCTCGCCCGGCTGGAAGCAGGTCTGCCCGAACAGGGCGGCCTGCTGGTCGCCGAGCGCGCTGGCCACGGGCACCCCGGCCAGCACGCCGGTGGCCTCCCCGTAGACCTCGGCGGAGCTGCGGATCTGCGGCAGCATCGCGGCCGGCACGCCCAACGCGTCGAGCAGTTCCGGGTGCCAGTCGAGGGTTTCCAGGTCCATCAGCATGGTGCGGCTGGCGTTCGTGACGTCCGTGACGTGCCGGCCGGTGAGCTTCCAGATCAGCCAGCTGTCCATGGTGCCGAAGAGCAGCTCGCCGGCCTCGGCGCGCCCGCTCAGCCCGTCGACGTGATCCAGCAGCCAGCGCAGCTTCGGCCCGGCGAAGTAGGTGGCCAGCGGCAGCCCCGTGCGGGAGCGGAACCGCTGCTCGCCGTACGCCTGGTCCAGCTCGCGCAGCAGCGGCCCGGTGCGGGTGTCCTGCCAGACGACGGCGTTGGCCACCGGCCGGCCGGTGGCCCGGTCCCAGACGACGGTGGTCTCCCGCTGGTTGGTGATGCCCACGGCGGCGAGCCCGGCGGCGTCGGTGCCGGCATCGCGCAGCGCCTCCCGGACGACCCGCTGGACGTTGTCCCAGATCTCCTCGGCGTCGTGCTCCACCCAGCCCGGCCGGGGGAAGATCTGCCGGTGCTCGCGCTGCGCCACGGAGACGATCTGCCCGGCGCGGTCGAAGACGATGCACCGCGAGGAGGTGGTGCCCTGGTCGATGGCGGCGACGTACTCGGGGGTCACGGCAGCACCGTACCCGGACCGGCCGGGTCCCGCCGGCCGACGCGTCGCAACCGGCCCGTCGTCCGTACGATGTGCAGACGTGCGTGACATCGCCGTGTTCAGTGGAACAGCCCATCCCGAACTCGCCGCCGAGATCTGTGCCCACCTCGGCGTTCCGCTGCATCCGGTACGGGTGTCCCGGTTCGCCAACGACTGCCTGGAAGTGCAGTTGCAGGCCAACTGCCGGGAGCGGGACGTCTTCCTGATCCAGCCGCTGGTGCCGCCCGTGCAGGAGAATCTGGTCGAGCTGCTGCTCATGATCGACGCGGCCCGGGGCGCCTCGGCCGGCCGGATCACCGTGGTGCTGCCGCACTACGCGTACGCCCGCTCCGACAAGAAGGACGCGCCGCGCATCTCGATCGGCGGGCGGCTCGTCGCCGACCTGCTCACCTCGGCCGGCGCGGACCGGGTGCTGGCGATGACCCTGCACTCGCCGCAGGTGCACGGGTTCTTCGACGTGCCGGTCGACCACCTGCACGCGCTGCGCGAGCTGGCCGACCACTTCTCCCGGCACGACCTGGGCAACACGGTGGTGGTCTCGCCGGACCTCGGCAACGCCAAGGAGGCGGCGGCGTTCGCCCGGCGGCTCGGCACCCCGGTGGCCGCCGGGGCGAAACAGCGGTTCAGCGACGACCGGGTCAAGATCAGTGCGGTGATCGGCGACGTGGCCGACCGGGACGTCATCGTGCTGGACGACGAGATCGCCAAGGGCAGCACGGTGATCGAGCTGATGGAGCACCTGCGCGGGCTCAAGGTCCGCTCCATCCGGCTGGCCTGCACGCACGGCCTCTTCTCCAGCGGGGCGCTGGACCGGCTCAGCGAGCAGGAGGGGGTACTGGAGATCGTCTGCACCAACACGGTGCCGATCCCGGCCGACAAGCGGGTGCCGAAGCTGAAGGTCCTCTCGGTGGCGCCGGCCCTGGCCGAGGCGATGCGTCGCATCCACAACGGCGAATCGGTAAGCGCCCTCTTCGCCTGACCCCCACCCATTCCGGCCGCCACCCCGCTCCCTGCCCGCTCCCGCCCGGCCCGCCGCTCCCGCCCCCGCCGGCCCCCGTTCGGCCGCCGATCTTGCACTTTCGGCCCGGAGGGAGGGCGCTTTACCCCGATTTACGGGGGCCGAAAGTGCAAGATCGCGAGGGAGAGTGGGGGGAGGGCGAGGGGAGGGCGGGGGGAGGGCGGGGGTGGGGGTCAGGCGTGGTGGGGGTCAGGCGTGGTGGGGGTGGGATGCGTGTTCGGGGGTGGTGACCGCGGCGGTGATCCGGACCGTGGTGCCGTGCTCGCCGGTTTCGACGGCCATGCTGTCGCTCAGCTCCCGGGCCAGCCAGAGGCCCCAGCCGCCGGCGGTGTCGGCCGCCGGCCGGCTCCGGTCGCCGAGCCGCTGCGTGCTGATCCCCTGCCCGTGGTCGGAGACCTCGCAGGCGAGCTGCTCCGACTGTCGCCACAGTCGCAGCCAGCCCCGGCCCCCGCCGTGCCGGACGGCGTTGGTGATCAGCTCGTTGACCGCCAGCACGAAGTCGTCCAGGCGTTGACCGTTCAGCCCCGCCGCACGCGCGTAGGAGGTGACCGAGTGTCGAAGCTCGGTCACCTGAGCCTGATCGAAGGCTTCGGCGATGAGGAGGGAAGATTCGATGGGCACAACCGTACGCTGTGCACCCGGTTCCGCATTCGTCATGGCCCCGTCCCGACAGCGGATCTCGGAGGTTTTCGCGGCTTTTCCACCGTACGCCAGGTTTTCCCGGGGTGCATCCGGCAGTACGTGGGCCGCTCCCGGGGCTGTGGCATCGTGACGGGCGTGCCGACGCCGACCGGTGGTTTCGAGGTCCCGCTCTGGCGGGCCATCGCCGTGTTCCGGGTGGCCTCCCTCGCGTACGTCTGCGCGCTGGCCGTTCGGGACGCCGACCGGTACGCGCACCCGCTCGCGGCCGGCGGCCTGGTCCTGCTGATGGCGCTCTGGACCGGCGTGACCGCGGTCGGCTACGCCCGCCCCGCCCGGCCGGGCTGGCCACTGCTCCTGGCGGACCTGGCGGTCGTCCTCGGCATCCTGCTGGCCACTCCGTGGGTGGTCGGGCGCGCGGCGCTCGCCGCCGGCGTGCCCACCCTGGCGGTGGCCTGGATGGCCGGCCCGGTGCTGGCCTGGGCGGTCTCCGGCGGCCGGCGCCGGGGCACCGTGGCGGCCCTGGCGCTCGGGGCGGCGGACCTCGCCACCCGCGAACGGATCGGCCAGTCGTCGCTCACCGGGGTCATCCTGCTGCTGCTCGCCGGGGCCGTGGTCGGGCACGTCGCCCGGCTGGCCGGGACGGCCGAGGAGCGGCTGCACCGGGCGGTGGAGCTGGAGGCCGCCACCCGGGAGCGGGAGCGGCTGGCCCGCGACATCCACGACTCGGTGCTCCAGGTGCTGGCGCTGGTGCAGCGGCGCGGCGCCCACCTGGACGGCGAGGCGGGGGAGCTGGCCCGGCTCGCGGGGGAGCAGGAGGCCGCGCTGCGCGCCCTGATCGCCGGCACCGCGCCGGTCGCGGCCAACGCCGACGGCGGGCCGGTGGACCTGCGCGGGCTGCTCGGCCGGTACGCCTCGGCGACGGTTTCGCTCTCCGCGCCGGCGACCCCCGTGCCGTTGCCGGGGCGGGTCGCCCACGAACTGGCCGCGGCGACGGCCGCCGCCCTGGACAACGTCGCCCGGCACGCGGGCGGGCGGGCCTGGGTGCTGGTCGAGGACGAGGGGGCGACGGTGACGGTGTCGGTGCGCGACGAGGGTCCGGGTTTCCCGGACGGTCGGCTGGAGGAGGCCGCCGCCGAGGGCCGGCTCGGCGTCGCCCGGTCCATCCGGGGCCGCCTCGCCTGCCTCGGCGGTACGGTGCGGATCACCTCAGCGCCCGGCGCCGGTACCGAGCTGGAACTGATCGTCCCGAGGAGGCCGACATGACGGTGCGGATCATGGTGGTCGACGACCACCCGATGTGGCGTGAGGGGGTGGCCAGGGACCTCACCGAGGCCGGGCACGTGGTCGTCGCCACCAGCGGCGAGGGGCGGCAGGCCGTCCGCGTCGCCGCCGCGACCAGGCCCGACGTGGTGGTGCTGGACCTGCAACTGCCGGACGTCTCCGGGGTGGAGGTGATCCGGGGGCTGCGCGCCGTGCTGCCGGAGGTGCGGGTGCTGATGCTCTCGGCCAGCGGCGAGCAGCAGAGCGTGCTGGACGCGGTGAAGGCGGGGGCCACCGGCTACCTGGTGAAGTCGGCCGCCCCGACGGAGTTCCTGGAGGCGGTGCGCCGCACGGCGGCCGGGGAGCCGGTCTTCACGCCCGGGCTGGCCGGGCTGGTCCTCGGCGAGTACCGGCGGCTCGCGGCCGCCCCCGGCGACGCCGGCACGGCCGGCCGGGAACCCTCGGGCGTCGGCCCGGCACCCCGGCTGACCGACCGGGAGACCGAGGTGCTGCGCCTGGTAGCCAAGGGGCTCTCCTACAAGCAGATCGCCGAGCGGCTCGGGCTGTCCCACCGGACCGTGCAGAACCACGTGCAGAACACGCTCGGCAAGCTCCAGCTGCACAACCGGGTCGAGCTGGCCCGGTACGCGATCGAGCGGGGACTGGACGACTGAGGGCCCCGGGTCCGGGAACCGCCGGGAGGACCCGGAGGGACTCCCGACGGCCCCCGGGGCCGTCTCAGACCGAGTGCGGCGGGCGCGTCTCGTGGATGGCCAGCTCCTCGGCGCTCGCGCCGCCGCCGGCCGAACCGGCGTCGTACGCCACGGAGTCGGTCTCCTGGTCGGTGTGCGCCCCCTCGTCCGGTTCGACGAGGCGGCCGACCTGGCCGTCGGCGACGCTGCCGAGCTTGCCGTGGTCGTAGAGCGAGACCGGCGAGTTCGGGTCGGAGGTGGGGCCGGGGTCGATCACGTCGGCGTCCAACTGGGCCTGTGCCGCGGCCTCCTCGCTGTCGGCCTCGGCGGCGATGTCCGGGTCCACGGGGCCGGCCAGCGGGTCGTCGGAGGGGCGTTCGTGCTGCTCCCGGTCGAGCTTGTAGTCGAGCGACTCGCCGTCGAGCTGCTCCTCCGCGGTGGTCCCGAACCGGTCCACGGCGACCGGGGTCCGGTCACCCGGCAGCTGTGCCGGCTCCGGGCCGTCCGCCTCGCGCCCCGTCAGGACGTCGTCGTTGGCGGTCGAGTCGTCGTCGGCGGTGTCGGGCAGGCCCTCCGCCTCGGGGTCGGACACGGGGGTCGGGTACTCGTCGTCGCGCATGTCTGACCACTACCCACCTCCCTCCCGGCATAACCGGCACCGGCCGTGGCATCCGGGCGCAATGGGCACCTGGGGTGACGCCGGGGCAGGATCGGGGCCGCCGGGTCAGCCGCGTCGGGCGGCGGTCTCGTCGGCGGCGTGCAGCACGCACCAGACGACCTTGCCGTCCGGCACCGGGCTGGTGCCCCAGCTGCGGGCGATCGTGTCGATCAGCAGCAGACCGCGACCGCCGGCGGTGTCCGGCGGGGACGGCCCGGCGAACGTGGGCTGCCGCGGGGAGTGGTCGCGTACCGCGAGATGCAGGGTGTCGTTCCGGGGCGCCAGGCGGAGCGTCATCCCGGTGTGCGCGTGGGCGACCACGTTGTTCACCATCTCGGTGACCGCGATGCAGCCCGGCTCGGCCAGCTCCGCCAGGCCCCAGCGGTCACATCCCTCGTTGACGAGCTGGCGGGCCTGCCGGGCGGCGCCGACGACGGGTGGCAGGTCGGTGACGATCGACGCGACCATCGGTTCGGCGGCCAGCCCCGCCATCGCCCCGCCCAGCGTCGGCCAGGCCGGTACCCCGCTGACCGCCCCCGCCGGGTCGCATACCAGCAGGTCCGCGGCGGGCCAGTCCCGTACCTCCCGGCGTACCTCGGCGAAGACGTCCCCCGCCGCGGGGTCGCTCACCCGCAGGTGGGACAGGTCGACCACCACCGGGCCGGGCCGCTCGCAGAGCCGGGCCAGCAGGCCGTCGCGGACCGCGTCGACGCCGGAGCGGTCGAGCACGCCGGTCAGCCGGACCACGCCGGACGCCTCGTCCGTCTCCACCAGGCAGGGCACGTGGGTTGGCATGATCGCCTCATTGTGCACCCGGGGCCCGGGCCCCGCACGCGAGCGCTCCGCGGCGGGCATCAGCGGTCCGTCCTCGCTCGGCGGGTCATCGCGGCCACCGTCCCGACCGCCGTCCCCGCCGCCGCCAGTCCGAAGGCGGCGGTCATCCGGACCAGGTGCCGCCGCCGGCCGTGCCAGCCGCCCGCGCGCCGCGCCGCTGCGTCGGCGTGGAAGACGTTGCCCGTGCTCTCCGGCTGCGGGGCGGGCCCGAACTGGGTGTGGTGCGCGTACCAGCCGAGGACCCGCTCGGCGACCGCCGGGGCGAGCCGCCACTGGAGGCCGATCAGCCGGGCGGCCCCGCCGGCGTACGCCTCGCGCCGGGGGCGGCGCAGCAGCCGGACGATCGTCTCGGCCACGATCTCGGGCGGGTAGACCGGGGGCGGCGGCACGAGTTCCCGGCCGCTGTGGTTGGCGGCGTGCCGGAAGAAGGGGGTGTCGATGGTGGCCGGCAGCACCGTGCAGACGGAGATGTCGCCCCGCCCGGTGACCCGCATCTCCTGACGGACCGTGTCGGCCAGGCCGCGGATGCCGTGCTTCGCGGCGTTGTACGCCGACTGGTACGGCATCGCCACCTCGGCCAGCACCGAGGCGTTGTTCACCAGCACCCCGCCGCCGGCCGCGCTCAGGTGGGGCAGCGCCGCCCGGATGCCGTACGCGGCGCCGAGCAGGTTCACCTCGATCACCCGGCGGAACTCCGCCACGGGAATCTCGTCGAAGAGCCCCACCGCGCCGACCGCCGCGTTGTTGACCCAGCCGTCGATCCGGCCGAACTCGGCCACCGCGCGGGCGGCGAGCAGCTCGACGGCCGCGGGGTCGGTCACGTCGGTCGGCACCACCAGTGCCCGGCCGCCCAGCTCCCGGCAGCGCTCGGCGACCCGTTCCAGGGCGGCCTCGCTCCGGGCGGCCAGCACGACGGCGGTGCCGCGGCGGGCGAGGGCGTACGCCGTGGCCGTGCCGATGCCGCTGGAGGCACCGGTGAGTACGACGGTCGCGTCGGCGAGGCTGCGCGTCAGGGGCATTCTTCATCGGTACCCCCGATCGCAGGGGTCATGCGACCGATTTCGGCGGGATGCCCGCGTTCGCCCAGCCGCGATCGTCGGCGGGACACTTGCCCTCGCGCAAGCACCCGCCGGGCTCTTCCCGATCTGCCAGGTTTCGGCTCCCGGGGGTCTGGTTAATGGGACCCTCTGACCGAGGACCACCGCTTGAGAAGATCGCATGGAGGTGACCCATGCGCGTCGGCCTCGTCTGCGCGCACGCCGGCCCGCCCAGGGGTACCGACGGCCCGACCGTCGGCACCCACCAGCACATCGCCCGGGTCGCCGCCGAACTCGCCGCGCGGGGCCACGACGTCCGGGTGTACGAACGCCGTGCCGATCCGGGCCTGCCGGAGAGGGCGGCCCTCGACGGCTACCGGGTGGAGCGGGTGCCGGTCGGCCCGGCCGCCCCGCTGCCCACCGCCGAGCTGGTCCCGCACGTGGCCGCCTTCGGCGCCTGGCTGGCCGACCGGTGGGCGGGCGAGTGGCGGCCCGAGGTGGTGCACGGGCACTACTGGATCGGCGGGTTGGCCGCCGCGCACGCCGTCCGCGAGACCGACCTGCCGGTGGTACAGACCTTCCACTCCCTCGGCGTCGAGCAGCTGCGCCACCTCGGCCGGCAGTACGACGGGCCGGGGGAGCGGATCCCGCTGGAGCGGGCGCTCACCCGGGCGGTGGACATCGCGGTCGCCCAGTGCAACGACGAGGTCGACGAGCTGACCCGGATGGGGCTGCAACGCGCCTCGGTGGCGATGGTGCCGGCCGGCGTCGACATCGCCCAGTTCCACCCCGACGGCGAGGCCGCCCCCCGCGACCAGCGGGCCCGGATCCTCTCCGTCGGCGGGCTCTCGCCCGGGCACGGCCAGGAGGACCTGATCCGGGCCATGCGGTTGGTCGGCGACGCCGAGCTGGTGATCGCCGGCGGCCCGCCCGCCGAGCAGCTCGCCAACCACGCCGAGGCAGCCCGGCTGCGCCAGCTGGCCGAGCGGAACGGAGTGGCCGAACAGGTCAAGCTGGTGGGTGCGGTGCCGCACGACCAGATGGCCACCTGGTACCGCTCGGCGGACGTGGTGGCGTGCACGCCGCACTACTCCTCCGCCGGCCGGGTGTCGCTGGAGGCGATGGCGTGCGGGGTGCCGGTGGTGGGCTACGCCATGGGCGGGATCGCCGACGCGGTGGTCGACGAGGTCACCGGCCGGCTGGTGCCGCCGGGCGACGTCCGCGTGCTGGGCGTGACGCTGCGCCGGCTGCTCGCCGACAACGCCGGGCGGTTCGCGTACGGGCACGCCGCCGTGGACCGGGTGCGGTGCAGCTACACCTGGGAGCGGACGGCGGGCGCGCTGGAGCGCCTCTACGAGCGGGTGGTGGGGCGCCGCAAGCCGGTCGAGGCGGCGTGAGGGGCCGGACCCCGCCCCGCCTCCTCAGAGGGGGCGGCCGGGGGCCCCGACGCCGACCATGCCCCGGTCGGGTTCCCCGACGACAGCGTGGTGGTGCTGGGGCTCCGCGTACCGGGTGAGGCCGATCACGGCGGCGAGGGTGACCAGGAAGCCGACGGCGGCGAGCCACTCCCGGCCGGGCCAGATCTTGTCGTTGAGCAGCAGCAGGCCGACGATCGCGGCGGGCACCGCCCCGGCGGCGTCCATCGCCGCCACGGCCGCCGTGGTCGAGCCCCGCTGCATGGCCAGGCCGAGCAGCAGCTGCCCGACGACCGAGTGGACGACCAGCAGGTAGAGCAGCGGATCCTGGACGAACGCCTCCGCCGTCGGGGCGGAGGCGAGCGGCCGGGCGGCCACCGCCGCGGCGGAGAACGCCAACCCGGCCAGCGCGCCGAGCGCCACCGAGCCGGGCGCGCCGTGCAGGCGTACCGCGAAGAAGCCGACCACCGCGATCACGACGAGCGCCAGCGCCAGGGCGATCATGCCGGCGGTGCCGAGCGGCTTGGCCGGCGCGGGCTCGGCGGAGAGCACCAGCGCGGTGATCCCGGCGAACAGCAGCACCAGCAGGGCCACCTCGGCGGCCGGCAGCCGCCACTTCAGCACCAGCACGCCGAGCAGTGCGGTGACCCCGAGCCCGGCGGCGACGCTCGACTGCACCAGGAAGAGCGGCAGGTCCCGGCGGGCCAGCAGGGCCAGCACGAAACCGGCCACCTGGCAGCCCAGCCCGACCAGGTAGGTGCGGTGCCCCGCCAGCCGCAGCAGCAGCCCCGGATCGAAGGTGTGGTGCACGGTGGTGCGGGCGGCGGCGACCGACTGGAGCAGGTTGGCGACGCCGTACGCGATGATCATCGCCGCGAGGAAGCACCAGCCGGAGGAGACCACCTGGCGAGGATAGAGGCTGCCGGGGGTCAGTGCTCGGTTGGCCGACCCAGCCGCGTGAGGATGTCGGCGTGCAGCGCGCCGTTGCTGGCCACGGCGCTGCTCTCGGTGCCGACGTCGCCCGAGGGGGCGGGCCGTCCGGCCAGATCGGTGAACGCCCCGCCCGCCTCGGTGACGATCGGCACCAGCGCGGCGACGTCCCACAGCGACAGTTCCGGCTCCACCATCACGTCCAGCGCGCCCTCGGCCAGCAGCATGTAGCCGTAGAAGTCCCCGTACGCCCGGCTGCGCCAGGTGTCCCGCATGAGCTGGAGCATCGCGTCCAGCCGGCCGGCGGACTCCCAGCCCGTCAGGGACGAGTAGCAGAAGCTCGCGTCCGCGAGGTCCCGGACCGCGGAGACCCGGATCGGGGCGCCACCGGCGGCGTCCGGCCCCGCGTACGCCCCCTCGCCGAGCGCGCCCCACCAGCGGCGCCCGAGCGCCGGCGCGGAGACCAGCCCGACGACCGGGCGGTCGTGCTCCAGCAGGGCGATCAGGGTGGCCCAGACCGGCACGCCGCGGATGAAGTTCTTCGTGCCGTCGATCGGGTCGACCACCCAGCGCCGGCCGCCGGGGCCGGTGGCGGGCTGCTCGCCGTACTCCTCGCCGAGCAGGCCGTCCGCCGGCCGGTGCGCGGCGAGCAGCGCGCGGATCTCCCGCTCCACCGCGGTGTCCGCGTCGGAGACCGGAGTCAGGTCGGGCTTCGCCTCCACCCGCAGGTCGAGCGCGCGGAAGCGGGCCGTGGAGACGGCGTCCGCGGCGTCGGCGAGCTGGTGGGCGAGGGCGATGTCGTCGGCGTACCCGGGCATGCGACAAACGGTAGCGGCGTCCGGCTCAGGACCCCGCCAGCGGGTCGCCCGGATTCCGCTGGTCGGGCTCTCTGGCGTCGCCCTCGCCGGACCGGGAGGCCAGCAGGCGGCGGTACGAGGCCAGCCGGCGCGCATCGGCCTTGCCGGCCGCGATCCAGGCGTCCAGCCCGCAGTCGGTCTCGTCCGGCGTGTGCGGACAGTTGGCGGGGCAGTCGACCGTCCCCTCGACCAGGTCGGGGAAGCCGTGCAGCAGGCTGTCGGCGGAGACGTGCGCCAGCCCGAAGCTGCGTACGCCCGGGGTGTCCACGATCCAGCCGGCGGCGACGCCCGGTCCCGGTGCGGTGCGTCCGGCGTCGGGCCGGGGCCCGCGCGGGTCGTCGGGGCCCGGCAGCAGGGGCAGCGGCAGCGCCACCGCGCTCGTGGAGGTGTGCCGGCCCCGGCCGATCGCGCTGACCGTGCCGACCGCCCGGGCGGCGTCCGGTACGAGGCGGTTGACCAGCGTCGACTTGCCCACCCCGGAGTGCCCCACCATGACCGAGACCCGCCCGGCGAGCAGGGCGCGCAGGGCGTCGAGGTCGGAGTCCGGGCGGACCAGCACGTACGGCAGCTCCAGCTCGGCGTAGTAGCCGAGCACCGCCTCCGGCCCGGCGAGGTCGGCCTTGGTCAGGCAGAGCAGCGGCTCGATGCCGGCGTCGTACGCGGCCACCAGGCACCGGTCGATGAACCCGGTACGCGGCGGAGGGTCGGCCAGCGCGCTGACGATCACCAGTTGGTCGGCGTTGGCGACGACCACCCGTTCCAGCCGTCCCTCGGCGGTGGTCTCGTCGTCGTCGGCGGTGCGCCGCAGCACCGACGTCCGCTCGGCGATCCGGACGATCCGGGCCAGCGCCCCGGCCGCGCCCGAGGTGTCGCCGACCAGGTTGACCCGGTCGCCGACCACCACCGACTTGCGCCCCAGTTCCCGGGCCCGCATGGCGGTGACCAGGGGGACGTCCGCCCCGGCGGCGGACAGCACGCACGTGTAGCGGCCCCGGTCGACGGCGATCACGAAGCCGTCCACCGCGTCGTCGTGCCGGGGTCTGGTGCGGGTGCGCGGGCGCGACGCCCTACCGGGTCGGACCCGTACGTCGTCCTCGTCGTACTCCCGCCGTCTGGTCGCCAGGACCGCCCCCCCGTCGTGTCAGCTCTTGCCGGTCACCATCGCCGACCATAGTGCCGGAAACTCGGGCATGGTCTTCGAGGTGCATGCCACGTCGCTCAGCTCGATGCCCGGGACGGCCAGCCCGGCCACCGCGGCGGCGTGCGCCATCCGGTGGTCGTGGTAGGTCTCGAACACCCCGCCGTGCAGCGGCCGGGGCCGGATCTCCAGCCCGTCGGGGGACTCGGTGATGTCCGCGCCGAGCGCGGCGAACTCCCGCGCGAGCGCGGTCAACCGGTCGGTCTCGTGGCCCCGGATGTGCCCGACGCCGGTGAACCGGGACGGCGAGTCGGCGAGCATGGCCAGGGCCGTCAGGGCCGGGGTCAGCTCGCTGACGTCGGAGAGGTCGGCCGCCAGGCCGTGCACCGTGCCGGTGCCCCGCACGGTCAGCCCCCCGGTGGAGAGGGTCACCTCGCCGCCCATCCGCTGCAGCAGCGAGCGGAGCTGCTCGACCGGCTGGGAGCTGCTGCGCGGCCAGCCCCGCAGGGTCACCTCGCCGCCGGTGACGAGGGCGGCGGCGAAGAACGGGACGGCGCCGGACAGGTCGGGCTCGATCTCCCAGCCGCGCCCCGTGAGCGGGCCCGGCTCGACCACCCAGACGTCGGGCGTGCCGTCGTCGACCGCCGCGCCGGCCGCCCGGAGCATCTGCACCGTCATCCGCAGGTGCGGCGCGGAGGGCACCGGCGGGCCCACGTGCCGGACCACCACGCCCCGGTCGAAGCGCGGCGCGGCCAGCAGCAGCCCGGAGACCAGCTGGCTGGAGGCGGAGGCGTCGATCACCACCTCGCCGCCGGCCACCCGCCCGGCGCCGAGCACGGTCAACGGCAGGCTGCCGGTGGCGGGGGCGTCCACCCGTACGCCGAGGGAGCGCAGCGCCCCGATCAGCGGACCGAGCGGCCGGGTGCGGGCCTGCGGGTCGCCGTCGAAGGTGATCCGCCCGTCGGCCAGGCCGGCGACCGGCGGGACGAAGCGCATCACCGTGCCGGCCAGGCCGACGTCGACGTGCGCGGGCCCGACCAGCGGGTGGGGGCGGACGAGCCAGCGCTCGTCGTCGCTGATCGACATGTGCGCGCCCATCGCGCGCAGCCCGGCGGCCATCAGCTCGGTGTCCCGTGCCCGCAGCGGCCCGGCCAGGGTCGACGGGCCGCTGGCGAGCGCGCTCAGCACCAGGGCGCGCGCGGTCATCGACTTGGAACCGGGCAGGCGCAGTGTGACCGCCACCGGGTCGGAGGCGGTCGGAGCGGTCCAAGGCTGCGGCGGCCGGGTCGCGATCAGGTTCCCCACGGTTACATTCTGCCGCGTACGGCGGCGCGCGACGCCGGCCGCCACCCGTTCCTCCCGGCCAGCGGGACAGCCGGGCGGCGAGCGGCGCGTTAGCGTGTGCGGCATGTGCGGGAGGTACGCGACGACCCGGGGCGCGGGCGAGCTGAGCGGGCTGTTCGAGTCCCTCGACGAGACCGACGGCCGTCTCGGCCCCGACCACAACGTCGCGCCCACCGATCCGGTGCCGCTGGTGCGGGTCAGCCCGGAGGGGCACCGCGCGCTGTCGGTCGGGCGCTGGGGGCTGGTGCCGTCCTGGTCCCGGTCGGCCGCCAGCGCCGCCCGCATGATCAACGCGCGTGCCGAGACGGTCGCCACCAGCCGGGCGTACGCGGGCGCGTTCGCCCGCCGCCGCTGCCTCGTCCCGGCCGACGGCTGGTACGAGTGGGTCCGCGCGGCCGACGGGCGCAAGCAGCCCTACTTCATGACCCCGCTCGACGGGTCCGTGCTCGCCCTGGCCGGCATCTGGTCGGTCTGGGACGGCCCGGCCGGTGCGCTGCTCACCTTCAGCGTGCTCACCACCGCCGCCCGCGGGGAGCTGGCCGAGGTGCACGACCGCATGCCGCTGCTGCTGCCCCGGCAGCGGTGGGAGGCGTGGCTGACGTCGACCGGCGAGCCCGCCGAGCTGCTCGCCCCACCCTCGCCGCAGTGGCTGGCGGGGTTGGAGATCCGCCCGGTGGGGGCGGCCGTGGGCGACGTGCGCAACGACGGGCCGCAGTTGACCGAGCGGGTGCCGACCGCCCCCGCGGCGGGGCCGGAGGAGCTGACGCTTTTCTGACAGCGAGACACATTGTCGGGTGTGATTTGCCAGAGTTGCGGGCGAAACGTCGCGCTGTCGTCCACCCGTATTCGCCGCAGAGTCTTGTCCCGGTGTCCGCAAGTGCGATACAACACAGCGCCGGTAGTGGGCGCCGATTCGCACGGGGCGGACGATGCCCACCGATCTTGCCGGTCCCACGGGGGAGGTGGGTGGATGACACGGGCTCGTATGCCCCGGCCGCACGAGGTGGCCGCCGCGCGACGGGATCCGCGGCTGTTGCGGGCGTTGCGGGAGCGGCGACAGGACGAGGCATGGCGGACCAGAGGAACATGCCAGAACGTCGACCCGGAAACGTTCTTTCCGGCGCCGAACGAGCCGGCCGACGCGGCCGTCGCGCTCTGTCGAGGCTGTGACGTGCAGGGCTCCTGCCTGGCCTGGGCGCTCGACGTGGGCGACTGTCACGGCGTCTGGGGCGGCACCACGCCCCGCGAGCGACGGGCGATGCTGGTCGCCTGGCGCGACGAGGTGCAACCGGATCCGGACGCGGTCGACGAGGCGGGTCCACCGGTCCGGGACCGGCTGCTCACCCTGGTGCCGCTGAGCTGAGCGCCGCACCCGGTGCGGCTGACCGCCTCGCCCGCCGCCGTGCCGCTGAGCTGACCACCGGCTGACGCCCCGCCGGGCCGGCGGGGCGGCCGTGCGTCGTGCCGGGCACGCCCCAGAATGGGCCGGTGCCGCAGGACGACGAGATCCCCACCCCGCGCGGGCCCGCCCGGGTCGTCACCGACCTGCCGCAGGGGCCGCCGGTGGCGCTGCTGGCGCTGGGCCACGGCGCGGGCGGCGACGTCGACGCGCCGGACCTGCGCGCGCTGCGGGACGCGGCGGTCGGCGCCGGCCTGGCGGTGGCCCGGGTGACCCAGCCCTACCGGGTCGCGGGCCGACGTGCCCCGGCGCCGGCCGGGCACCTCGACGAGGCGTGGACCGCTGTGCTCGCCCGGCTGCGGGCGCGGCATCCCGGCGTACCCCTGCTGGTGGGTGGACGCTCCAGCGGCGCGCGGGTGGCCTGCCGCACCGCGCGGGCGGTGGGCGCCGCCGGCGTCGTCGCGCTCGCATTCCCGCTGCATCCGCCCGGCCGCCCGGAGCGGTCGCGGGCGGCGGAACTGGACACCGGCGTGCCGACCCTCGTGGTCAACGGCGATCGGGACCCCTTCGGGGTGCCGGCGCCGGCGCCGGGGGTGCGCGTGCTGATCCGCCCGGGGGAGCGGCACGACCTGCGGGGGGACCCGGCCGGCACGGCCGAGGCGGTGCGCGACTGGCTGCGCGGGCAGGGCTGGGCGCGGCCCTGACCGCCGCCCCCGCCCGGCCCCGACACCGCCGGCGCCACGCCGCCGCCGGGTGGGTGCCCCGGCGCCCGCCGGCGGCGGCGGTCCGGCGGACCGTGTCCGGTCGCGGCGGCGTTCGTTGCATCGGTTGGTGCCGGGTGCCCGTCCGGGTGGCGGCACCGGTCCTCCCAGGCCCTTCCTGGTCCCAGCGCCGGCCTCCGCCGGGGCCGGGACCAGGAACGGGACGGCGGCTGCCGCCGAGGTCGGGACCCGGAACGGGACGGTCGGCCGGAATGCCCCGCACCGCTGTGGGTGTTGCACCCCGCGGGAAGACATTTCTGGCGAGGGGGGAGACCGGTGCCGACCGACACGCGGGTCCGGGAACGGGACGAGGGGGGAGCGCGGCAGCTGCGTCGGCTGCTGGGCGGCCCGGAATGGCCCGCGGTGGTGCCGCCGGTCGGCCCGGTCGCGGTGAGTACGAGCACACCCGTCGGAAGTGGATCTGCGGGCACGTCCGTACGCGTATCCTCGGCGGGAAAGCATCCGACGCGAGGGGATGTGCGGTTGACCACCGAGAAGACGGACGAGCGCAGGGCCCGTTTCGAGCGGGACGCGATGCCCTTCGTCGATCAGCTCTACGCTGCCGGGCTGCGGATGACCCGCAACCCGGCGGATGCCGAGGACCTGGTCCAGGAGACCTACCTGAAGGCGTACGCCGCCTTCCACCAGTTCGAGCAGGGCACGAACCTGAAGGCCTGGCTCTACCGGATCCTGACCAACACCTACATCAACTCCTACCGCAAGCGGCAGCGCCAGCCCATCCAGGCGCCGACCGACGAGATCACCGACTGGCAGCTCGCCGAGGCCGAGTCGCACACCTCCAGCGGGCTGCGCTCGGCCGAGACCGAGGCGCTGGACCGGCTGCCGGACAGCGACGTCAAGGAGGCCCTCCAGCAGTTGCCGGAGGAGTTCCGGCTGGCCGTCTACCTCACCGACGTCGAGGGCTTCTCCTACAAGGAGGTCGCCGACATCATGGGCACGCCGATCGGCACGGTGATGTCGCGCCTGCACCGCGGCCGGCGCAACCTTCGCAAGCTGCTCGAGCAGTACGCCGCGGAGCGGGGCTTCAGCGCCGCGGCGTCGAAGAAGGGCTCCACCGCTGCCGCCGGCCGGGAGGTGTGACATGAGCTGTGGAGAGCCGCACGCGACGGACTGCCGAGAGGTCCTCGCGGAGGTCTACCTCTACCTGGACCTGGAGTGCGCCGAGGAACGGCGCACGCTGATCCGGCACCACCTCGACGAGTGCGGGCCCTGCCTTCGCGAGTACGGCATCGAGCAGGAGGTGAGGGCGCTGGTCGCGCGCTGCTGCGGCAACGAGACCGCGCCGGACCAGCTCCGGGAGCGGCTGCGGCTGCGCCTCACCGAGCTGGTGGTCTTCGAGAGCGCCGAGTCGCGGGAGCTGGCCGACTGAGGTCGGCCGCGGACAGGACGCAACCGCCGGTGGCTGATCGACGCCGGGCCGTGGGCCCGGCCGCCGGTCAGGAGTTGGGGCGCTTGCCGTGGTTCGCGCCGCTCTTCTTGCGGGCCTTCTTCTTGCGGGCCTTCTTCGCCATGGTGACCTCCTCGTGATGGTCGGATCCGCCTGCGCACGACCTCGGAGCCGGTGCGGGCACCGGTCCTCCCGGCGCCGGGGTCCGACCCGCTGATGCTAGTGCCGCCGGCATCCGCCGTGGTGCGCCGGGGCGGGCGGGGCCGCGCCGCGCCGCCGACACGCCGGGGCCGGCCGACCGCCCGACGAGCCACGGTCCGGTCCCGGCCGGTGCTCGGGTGCCCCGGGCGGCGGGGCGCGGTCCCGGGCCGCTCCACGCCCGTCGGCGGGCGCCCGCATGATTGGATACGTCGGCAGGGCAACCGCGAGAGAAGGGGCCGTGGAGATGGCCGAGGAGATCCGCGCCGAGATGGTGGCGAACGTCTGGAAGGTCGTCGCGTCGGCCGGGGACACCGTGTCCGAGGGGGACACGCTGGTGATCCTGGAGTCGATGAAGATGGAGATCCCGGTCGTCGCCGAGTCCGACGGTGTCGTCACGCAGCTCGCGGTCAACGAGGGCGACGTCGTGCAGGACGGGGACCTGATCGCGGTGATCGGTTGACCGGCCTCTCGGTTCGTCGGGCGGAGCCGGCCGACTTCCCGGCGGTGGCCCGGCTGACGGTCGCCGCGTACGAGGCGGACGGCCAGCTCAAGAACGAGCACGGGTACGCCGCCGTGCTCGCCGACGTGGCGTCCCGGGCGGAGGACGGCGAGGTGCTCGTCGCCGTCGACCACGCCACCGGCGAGGCGCTCGGCTCGGTGACCTTCGTCCTGCCCGGCACCCGCTACGCCGAGTTGTCGGGGCCGGGCGAGGCGGAGTTCCGGATGCTCGCTGTCGACCCGGCCGCGCAGGGGCGGGGCGTCGGTGCGGCGCTGGTCGAGGCCTGCGTGTCGCGGGGTACCGGGCTGGGCTGTTCCGCCCTGGTCATCTGCGTCCGCAGCGGCTTCGCCGCCGCCGCCCAGCGGCTCTACCGGCGGCGGGGCTTCGTCCGGGTGCCCCGGCTGGACTGGGCGCCCCTGGACGGGGTGGAGCTGCTCGGCCTCCGGCTGGAGCTCACCGGCGGTTGAGGCGGGCGCACCGGCGGGTGAGGCGGGCGCACCGGCGGACGGTCGGGCTCACCGGCGGGTCAGGCGCCGCCAGAGGCGGCCCAGGCGGGAACGCGGCCGGGGCACCCGGCGGTTGGTGGCGGTCAGCGCGGCGGCCAGGGCCGCCGTCTCCGGGTCCAGGGCCGGGCTGGCCAGGGCGAGGTGGGCCAGCGAGAGCGCGATCGGCACCGGCCGGGACCGGGCGACCACGGCCGCGTCGGCCAGCCGAGCGGTCACCACCCGGGCCACGTCGGGGCGCACCCCGGGATCGACCCAGGCGGCGGTGACCAGGGCGAACAGGGCCGCCTCGGTGACCCAGTCCTCGACGCCCCAGACCAGCTCAAGCAGCACCCGGCGCCGCGTCGAGGTCGCCCACGGTTCGTCGGTGCGGTGGTGCAGCAGGCCGAGACAGCTCCACACCTGGACGCAGCGCACCCAGAGCGACGGGTCCTGCCCCAACACCCGGCCCAGCGCGGTGGGCGGCGCCTCCGGCGGATGCGCCAGCAGGCCGAGCAGGTCGGGCAGCGTCAGCGTGGCCAGGCCCACCGCCGCGTCGTACGCCGCCGGCGGGTGTGGCCAGGCCGGGTGGGCGAGCTGCCGCAGCCGCGCGACGGCCTCCGGCGAGGGCGCCGGCACGGCGGGGACGAGTCGCGTCCCGTCGTGGTGCCAGAGTTGCCGGGCGCCCGCCCGCCGTGGCTCGCGCGGGTCCGGCTCGGGCACGGCGGCGACCTCGATCCGCAGTTCCGGCGCGGCCGTCGCGGCGGTACGCGTCGCGCTGGGCGGCGCGGGCGCGTCCAGTCGCACGACGTCGGGATCCCGCTGGTCGCCCGCGACGGCCCGGCGCAGCGCGTCCACGACCGCCCCGGTGGCCGGGGTGACCTGCCCGAGCCAGGGCCGGCCGCGGCAGCTCTCGGCCAGGTCGCCGTGCTCGTGGGTGTCGTCGGGGTGCTCCCGGACGAAGTCGGCGAGCGCGACCAGGTGCGCCACGTCGCCGTCGCGCTGGTGCCGCAGCCGGTGGCCGGTGTGCACCGCGCAGTCGAACGTGGGGTCGCGGGCGAGGGCCCGGTCGATCCAGTCGAGCGCCTCGTCGAGCCGCCCGGTGTCGGCGAGGGTCCCGGCGATGTCGGCGTAGACGGTGAGGTCGTCGGGGTCGTGCGCCACGGCGCGGCCGAGCGCCGCCAGCGCCTCGCGGGTGCGCCCCGCGCTGCGGTACGCGTACCCGAGCCAGACCTCGCCGATCTTCGACGGCTCCAGGCGTACGCCCCGGGCGGCCCAGTGGATCGCGAGGGCGACCTCGCCGACCCGCCGGGCCAGCGCGGACGCCGCGCCCAGCAGCAGGGCGTGCCCGGGGTGGACGGTGACCGCGTTGCGGGCCAGCGTCAGGTAGGGGGCCAGGGCCGCCCGGCCGGCCTTCGGCACCGGGTCGGTGACGGCGGCGCAGACCTGCATCAGGATCCGCGCGGTCCGGTCCGCTTCGAGGCGGTCGGCGAGTTCCGGGGCGGTCACCCACGGCACCCCGGCCCAGTCCGTCCCCGGCGCGTGTCCGGTCGCCGCGACCAGCAGGTCCAGCCCTTCCGCGGGGCGCCCGGCGGCGGCGAGCAGGTGGGCACGGGCCACCACGGCGCCGACGAAGGCGTGGCCCCGCAGCGGGAAGAGCTCGACGCCGCCCCCGCCGTCGGCGGCGGCGAGCCGGGCGAGGGCCTCGTGCACCTCGGGCAGGGTGGGCGCCTGGGCCAGCGCGGCGGCGACGTGACCGGCGGCGTGCGCCAGGTCGCCGTCGTCGATGGCGAGCCGGGCCAGGGTGAGTTCCTCCGCCGGCGGCAGCGGCCGGTCGTCCTCGGGCACGTGGTCCTCTCGCTCGTCGGGCTTGCGGTGGGGCCGGGCAAGCCTAGGTGATGTTGGGCCGACATGGTGATCATCTGCGCACTCCTGCGCGTTCGATTGCTTGGTGGCGAGTAAACCTGCAAGACTGAGCAGGAAACGCGCGGCAACCGCGCAGTGGGAGGAGTTTCCGTGACACGTGCAGGGGCCGGCATGGCCGCCGACATCGACGAGCAGCCGGCGGGCTACGACCGGCTGCTCTCCGCCGATAACGCCGGGGCGATCGCCCGGGTGGCGGCGGTCATCGCGCAGCGCCGCCCCCGGCACGTGGTCTTCACCGCCCGGGGCACCTCCGACCACGCCGCCCTCTACGGGGCGTACCTGACCGAGATCCGGCTCGGCCTGCCCGCCGGTCTCGCCTCGCCCAGCGTCGTCACCCTCTACGGCGCCAAGCCGGACCTCTCCGACGCCCTGGTCGTCGGCGTCAGCCAGAGCGGCGGTTCGCCCGACCTCGCCGAGGTGCTGCGGACCGCCCGCGCGTCCGGCGCGCTGACCCTCGCGGTCACCAACGCGCCCGACTCCCCGCTGGCCGGTGTCGCCGAGCTGAGCGTCGACATCGCCGCCGGGCACGAGCGCGCGGTGGCCGCCACCAAGACCTACACCGCCGAGCTGCTCGCCCTGCTGATGCTGGTCGAGGGCGTCCGGGCCGGCGACGGCGCGTTGCCCGCCGAGGAGCGCGAGGCGCTCGCCGGCCTGCCCGAGCTGGCCGCCCGCACCCTGGAGGACCCCACTCCGGCCCAGCTCGCGCCCCGCTACCGCTTCGCCGGCCAGCTCGTCACCACCGGGCGGGGGTACGCGTACCCGACCGCCCGCGAGGCCGCGCTGAAGCTGATGGAGACCTCGTACCTGCCGGCGCTCGCGTTCTCCGGCGCCGACCTGCTGCACGGCCCCCTCGCCATGACCGACCCGGACGTGCCGGTGCTCGCCGTGGTCGGCTCCGGGCCGGGCGGCCGCTCCATGGGCGAGGTGCTGCCCCGCCTCGGCGAGCGTCGTGCCGACGTGGTGGTGGTCGGCTCCGCCGACGTGGAGGGCGCCACCCGGATGGCCGTCCCGGAGGTCGACGAGCGGTACGCGCCGCTGCTGGACATCCTGCCGTTGCAGCGCCTGGCGCTGGCGCTGGCGCTCGCCCGGGGCGAGGACCCGGACGCGCCGCGCGGCCTGAAGAAGGTCACCGCGACGATGTGACGCCCGGCGTGGCACGCTGGTCGACGTGTCCACGCTGCGCGACCTCGCCGAGGAGCACACCCGCCTCCGTCCGGCCGACATCGACCACCTGCACCGGATCGCCGGCGACTGGCAGTTGCTCTCCGATCTCTCCTTCGCCGACCTGCTGCTCTGGGTGCCCGTCGACGGCGACGGGGCGTTCCTCTGCGTCGCCCAGGTCCGGCCGACGACCGCCCCCACCGCGTACCTGGACGACCAGGTGGGGCGGATCGTCGGCGGCCCGGAGGTGGCGCACCTGGAGGTGGCCCACCGGCAGGGCCGGATCTGGCGGGAGGGCGACCCGGTCTGGTACGGCGACGTGCCCGCCCGGCACGAGGCGATCCCCGTCCGGCTGCGCACCGCCGACGGCGAGGCCGGGGAGGTGGTCGCCGTGGTGGGGCGCGACACCAACCTCTCCACCGCGCGCACCCCGAGCCAGCTGGAGCTGAACTACCTCACCACCGCCGACGACCTGGCCCAGATGATCGCCGACGGCACCTTCCCGCCGCCGCGCCACCCCGGGGAGACCACCTCGGCGCCGCGGGTGGGCGACGGGCTGGTCCGGCTCGACGCCGGCGGCAAGGTCACCTACGCCAGCCCGAACGCGCAGTCGGCGTACCGGCGGCTGGGCTACGCCTCGCACCTGGTGGGCGAGGACCTGGCGGTGCTGCACCGTCGGCTGGCCGGCGACCCGCTGGAGGGGACGGACGCGGCGAACGGCATCCTGGCCGCGCTGCGCGGCGAGGCCCCGCCCCGCCGGGAGATCGACGCGCGCGGCGCGACGATGCTCACCCGGGCGTTGCCGCTGATGCCGGCGGGAGTGCCGATCGGCGCGCTGGTGCTGGTCCGCGACATCACCGAGGTACGCCGCCGCGACCGCGCCCTGATCACCAAGGACGCCACCATCCGGGAGATCCACCACCGGGTGAAGAACAACCTCCAGACCGTCGCCGCCCTGCTGCGGCTCCAGGCCCGCCGGGTCTCCATGCCGGAGGCCCGGGTCGCGCTGGAGGAGTCGGTACGCCGGGTCGCCTCCATCGCGCTGGTGCACGAGACCCTCTCCATGTCCAGCGACGAGGCGGTCGAGTTCGACGGCATCGTGGACCGGGTGGCCAGCGCCGCGACCGAGGTGGCCGCGACCGAGTCGACGATCGGCATGCGGCGCGAGGGCAGCTTCGGGGTGCTCCCCGCCGAGGTCGCCACCTCGCTGGTGATGGTGCTCAACGAGTTGCTGCTCAACGCCGTCGAGCACGGCTTCCCACCGCCCGCCGAGACCCCGGGCCCCGCGGCGCCGCACCCCGGCGGCTCGGCCGCCCCGACCGGTCCGGGCGGGCCCCTGCCGGCCGTGCCGGAGGAACCGCCGGCTCCCGTCGAGCCCGAGGTGGTGGTGTCGGTGCACCGGTTCCGCAAGATGCTGCACGTCTCGGTCACCGACAACGGGGGCGGGCTGCCGCCGGGCTTCGACGCGGAGCGGGGCGGCAACCTCGGGCTCCAGATCGTCCGGGCGCTGATCACCGGCGAGCTGCGCGGCACCATCGAGCTGCGCGACGGCGCGAAGGGCGGCACCGAGGCCACCCTCGTCGTGCCCCTGGCCCGCAGCGCCCCCGAGGGACGCCCCGCCGGCTGACCCGGGGCACGGTCGACCTGACGCTGGCGGTGGCGCCGCCGGGCGCCGGCCCTGGCCCCGACCTTGGCGGTGGCGCCGCCGGGCGCGGGGGCGTCACGATCAGCTGATCGGGAACCCGCGCGGAAGCCCGCCGGACCCGCCCACCGTCAACGACCGAGCCGCAGTCGGGAACCCGGGCGGAAGCCGGGAGCGGGTCTGTCAGCGGGTGAGGAGGGCGACGGTCAGTCCCGGGCGCGGCCAGACCCGTTCGACGGTGTACCCGGCGCGCAGCGCGTCGCCCTTGGCGCCGGCGACGGCGGCCAGCGGATCGTCGCGGCGACCGGCCACGACCAGCCAGACCCGATCCGCGCCGGCCAGGCACTCGGCCGGACGGGCGCACTCGGCGGCCCACAGGTCGCCCCGGCGGGCCTGGTCCTCCGTCACCAGCACGTCGCGGGGGCGGCGGTCGCCCAGGTGGTACGCGAGCCCCAGGTCGAGGAAGAGCCAGCTCTCCCGGGGCGAGTAGACCACCGCGTCGCCCGGTCGCCGGCCGTCGGCGACGATCCGGGCCACGCCCCGGTAGTCGACCGTCGCGCTGCGCGGCCACTCGTGGGTACGCCGCAGCGCCGCCTGGTCGGGCAGCCCGAGCAGCCCGGCCAGGGCGACGACGGCCAGCGCGGGCGGCAGCGGCACCATCGCCAGCGCCGCGCCGGCGAGCAGGCAGCCGAAGGGCACCACGAAGACGAGGTAGCGGGGCACCCAGAGCGGCACGACCAGCGCGACGGCGAAGACCAGCAGCACCGGCAGCAGCACGGCGAGCCCGGGCAGCAGGGCGCGCCGGCCCAGCCGTGCCGCGCCGAGCGCCGCGAGGCCGACCAGCACCCCGCCCACCACGCCGCTCTGCGCCACCCCGCCCGCGAGCGCGGCCAGGTCGTCGGGGCGGGCGACCTGCACCCAGCCGAGCTGCCGGGCCCGCTGGCCCCGGGCGAGCAGCGCCAGCGGGGCCAGCAGCAGCCCGGTCGGCAGCAGGGCGAGCATCCAGCGCACCGTACGCCCGGACGCCCCGGCGCGTCGGTCGGCCAGCACCGCCACCGCGTGCGCGGCGAGCAGGGTGAGCGCGACCAGGTGGGTGAGCCCGAGCGCGGCCACGGCGGCGGCGTACCCGGCCCAGCGCGCCCAGCCGGGTCGGGCGGTCGCCTCGACCAGCAGCAGGGTCGCCAGCACCGCCAGGAAGGCGGCCAGCGCGTAGGGGCGGGCCTCCTGGCCGTACCGGGAGGTGCCGGGGAGCACCGCGAGGAGCAGCCCGGCGAGCAGCCCGGCCCGCGCGCCGAGCAGCCGCCGCCCGAGGAGCGCGGTCAGCCCGGCCGTGCCGGCCATGGCCAGCGCGGCGGGCAGCCGCAGCGCGGTCGCCGAGTCGCCGAGGACCGCCACCCAGGCGTGCATGAACAGGTAGTACGGGCTGGTGGCGGCGTCGATGGTGCCGGCGAGGCGGAACAGCTCCCCGGGCGACCGGCTCGCCGCGCTCCAGGTGGCCAGCTCGTCGCGCCACGGCTGCGCGTGGCCGATACCGGTCAGCACGACGGCCAGGGTGGCCAGCGCCGGTCCGATGCAGACCATCCGACCCGTGCGATCCGGGCCGCCCGCCGCCTCGCGGACCGGCGGGACGCGGTCGCCGGGCGGGTCAGCGGAACCGGTCACATACCGCAGCGTCACACAGTCCGGCCGTCCGGTACGCCGATCCGCCGCCCCCGTCACCCGGCGACCGCGACTCGTGCCGCCCGGGCCCGTGATGTGGGATCCCGCACGCGCTCGTTGGCCGGCCCCCACCGGGTGTGGCAGCATGACTGCCATGACCGCCGCTGTCGTCCGCCGCTTCGTGGCCCGTCGCCACGTCGACTACGGCCGCGTGCGCAGCGCGATCTGTCCGGCCCACTGACGACGCCCGACAAATCTGTCTCGGGCGCGCCTCGCGCCGGCTGTTCCGACACCGTTGTCGCCAGCCCGTTCCCACGGGTCGGCCGCGCGCCCCGCGTATCCCCGAGGCACCGCAGACAACGGAGGACGCCGCCATGGCGGTCAGCAGCATTCCGGCCCGGGCCGGGGATCCGACATCCCCCCGACCGGCCCGGACCCCCCGCCGGCCTCGCGGTGAGGGTCAGTGGGCGCTCGGTCACCGCGAGCCGCTCAACCCCAACGAGCGGATCAAGAAGGACGACGACCCGCTGAACGTGCGGGCCCGGATCGAGAACATCTACGCGCACGGCGGGTTCGCCTCGATCGACCCGCAGGACCTGCGCGGCCGGTTCCGCTGGTGGGGCCTCTACACCCAGCGCAAGGCGGGCATCGACGGCGGCCGTACCGCCGTGCTGGAGCCGCACGAGCTGGAGGACGAGTTCTTCATGCTCCGCGTCCGGGTCGACGGGGGCCAGCTCGACCTGGCGCAGCTGCGGGTGGTCGCCGACATCTCGCGCGAGTTCGCCCGGGACACCGCCGACATCACCGACCGGCAGAACATCCAGTACCACTGGATCCGCGTCGAGGACATGCCGGAGATCTGGCGCCGGCTGGAGTCGGTCGGCCTGCAGACCACCGAGGCGTGCGGCGACTGCCCCCGGATCGTGCTGGGCAGCCCGGTCGCCGGCGTGGCCCGCGACGAGCTGCTCGACCCGACCCCGGCGATCGACGAGATCGTCCGGCGGTACGTGGGCGACAAGCAGTTCTCCAACCTGCCCCGCAAGTTCAAGACCTCGATCTCCTGGCTGGTCGACACGCCGTACGAGGCGAACGACGTCGCCTTCCTCGGGGTGGACCATCCGGAGCACGGCCCCGGCTTCGACGTCTGGGTCGGCGGCGGCCTCGCCACCAACCCGATGCTGGCCCAGCGGCTCGGCGTCTGGGTGCCGCTGGCCGAGGTGCCGGACGTCTGGGCCGGTGTGGTCGGCATCTTCCGCGACTACGGCTACCGCCGGCTGCGCAACCGCGCCCGGCTGAAGTTCCTGGTGGCCGACTGGGGCGTGGAGAAGTTCCGCGAGGTGCTGGAGAAGGAGTACCTGGGCCGGGACCTGCTCGACGGCCCGTCTCCCCGGCTGCCCGACCGCCCGGTGGACCACATCGGGGTGCACCCGCAGCGCGACGGGCGCAACTACGTCGGGGCCGCCCCGGTGGTCGGGCGGGTCTCCGGGGGGCAGCTGGCCCGGCTGGCCGACGTGGTCGAGGCGCACGGCAGCGGGCGGGTGCGGCTCACCCCGTACCAGAAGCTGCTGGTGCTCGACGTGCCGCCGGAGCGGACCGACTCGCTGGCGCGGGAGCTGCGCGGGATCGGGCTGGAGGCCCGGCCCTCGGCCTGGCGGCGGGGCACCATGGCCTGCACCGGCATCGAGTACTGCAAGCTGGCCATCGTCGAGACCAAGGCGCGCGGCGAGGAACTGGTGGCCCGGCTGGAGGAGCGGTTGCGCGACTTCGACGCCGACATCTCCATCCACATCAACGGCTGCCCCAACGCCTGCGCCCGCACCCAGGTCGCCGACATCGGCCTCAAGGGTCAGCTGGTGGTCGGCCCGGACGGCCGCCAGGTGGAGGGGTTCCAGGTGCATCTCGGCGGCGGGCTCGGCATGGCCGAGGGGCAGACCGCCGGCTTCGGCCGCAAGCTGCGCGGCCTGAAGACCACCGCCGACGAGCTTCCGGAGTACGTGGAGCGGCTGGCCCGGCGCTACCTGGCCGGCCGGGAGACGGGCGAGTCGTTCGCCAACTGGGTGATCAGGGTCGACGAGGAGGAACTCCGATGAGCGAGACCCGTGCCGCGCCGCTGTACTGCCCGTACTGCGGCGAGGAGGATCTACGGCCGAACGAGACGGGCCACGGCGCGTGGGAGTGCCACGCCTGCGCCCGGGTGTTCACGGTGCGGTTCACCGGGCTGCTCGGCTCGGCGGTGGCCCGGTGAGCGCGCGGAGCGGCGGGGCGGCGCCGGAGCCGGGCCTCGTCTCCGCGGCCGGCCTGGGCCTGGTCGGGCTGGGCGGTTCCGCGCCGGCCGATCCGGCCCGGCGCGACCCCGACGAGCTGCGCGTACTGGCCGAGGCGGCCGGGCGGGACCTGGAGGGCGCGCCCGCGTCGGAGATCGCCCGCTGGGCGGCCGAGACGTTCGGCGCCCGGTTCTGCGTCACCAGCTCCATGGCTGACGCCGTGCTGGCCCACCTGGTCTCCCGGGTGGCCCCCGGGGTGGACGTGGTCTTCCTCGACACCGGTCTGCACTTCCCGGAGACGCTGCGGGTGCGCGACGAGGTGGCCCGTACGCTGCCGGTGAACGTCCGGTCGATCCGACCCCGGCTGACCGTCGGCCAGCAGGACGGCCAGTACGGTCCCCGGCTGTTCAACAAGTCCCCGGACGACTGCTGCCAGCTGCGCAAGGTGGAGCCGCTGGAGCGGGCGCTGGCCGGGTATGACGCCTGGGCCGCCGGGCTGCGTCGGGACGAGTCGCCGACCCGGGCGAACACGCCGGTGGTGACCTTCGACGCCCGCCGCGGCAAGGTCAAGGTCAACCCGATCGCGGCGTGGCGGCAGGCCGACGTGGACGCCTACGTCGCCCGCTGGAACGTGCCGGTGAACGAGCTGTTCAAGCAGGGTTACGGCTCGATCGGCTGCTGGCCCTGCACCCGCCGCACGAAGGCGGGGGAGGACCCGCGGGCCGGCCGCTGGGCGATGTTCGAGAAGACCGAGTGCGGCCTGCACGTGTGACCGGGCCCGGCGTGGGCCCCCCCGGGCCGGGGGAGCCCGACCCGGTGGTCCTGGTCGCCCACGGCAGTCGGGACCCCCGCGCCGCCGAGGCCACCCGGGCGCTGGCCCGGGCCGTGTCGGCCGCCCGGCCGGGCACGCCGGTGCTGGCGAGCTGGCTGGACCACACCGAGCCGGGGCCCACGGGGGTGTTGCGGGACCTGGCCCTCGCCGGGCATCGGCGGGCGGTGCTGGTGCCGCTGCTGCTGACCGCCGCGTACCACCGGCGGGTGGACATCCCGGCGGCGGTCGCGGCCGCCGGGGAGGCGGGGCCGCCGATCGCGGTACGGGTGACCGAGGTGCTCGGTCCCGTCGGCGGGGAGGTGGACGCCGGGCTGCTGGCGGGCCTGCACCGCCGGCTGGGCGAGGCGGGCCCGGGGCGGTACGACGGGCTGGTGCTCGCCGCCGCGGGCACCAGGGACGCCCGGGCGCGCGGGTCGGTGGGGCGGGTGGCCGCCGCGCTGCGCGACGGTCTCGGGGTGCCCACCCACGTGTCGTACGCCTCGGCCGCCCCGCCGGCCGTCGGCGCGGCGGTGGCGCGGCTGCGCGCCGGGGGAGCCCGGCGGGTGGCGGTGTCGGCGTACTTCCTGGCTCCCGGCCTCTTCCACGACGCCGTGGCGCAGGCCGCGCGGTGCGCCGGGGCGGCGGTGGTGTCCGCCCCGTTGACGGACGCCCCGGAGGTGGCCGATCTGGTCCTGCGGCGTGTGGACACCGCCGGCCGGGTGGCCGGGCTCACGGCCCGCCGGTGATCGGATAGCCCCGCCCGGGGGTACGGGTGGGTAGGACAGCAGTACGCCCCGGCGGGCGTACCCGGCCGGGGCGTATCGCTGGTGTGTGGGGGGATCAGGCGGAGTGAGCGCGCAGCACCCGGAGGCCACCGCGGCGCTTGACGGCCCGCCGTTCCTCCTCGCTCATCCCGCCCCAGACGCCGGCGTCCTGACCGGACTCCAGCGCCCACTGCAGGCACTGGTCGGTCACGGAGCAGCGCCGGCAGACGGCCTTGGCCTGCTCGACCTGCAGGAGAGCCGGACCGGACGTCCCGATCGGGAAGAACAGTTCCGGGTCCTCGTCGCGGCAGACAGCATGGTGACGCCAGTCCATGGCGGCAACACTCCTCATTCTGGGTGGGTGGCAGATATTGCTTCTGTTGCTTTTCCTATATGCATCCGCAGCGCCGACGGTGACGGTTCGCGTCCGACTATTCGGCGGTGCGTGAGCAGGCTGTGTCGGCCCCGTGGACCTGCTGGAACGGCTCAACCGGACGAGCCTATCCGAGCAATGTCCCGGTAACTCAAGTTCGCTTGTGAATACTTTCACGAACGCCCGGGATGTCAAGGGTGACGCTCGGAAAAACTCCGGGCGGTGAGCAAGCCCACAACCCATTTGTCCGAGTTCCAGCGCCTTCCTGGTTACCCGGCGTACCACTGTCGAGGATCAATATAGTACAGTCCGCGTGACATTGCTGACATTTCCGGCACCTGCCCCTCGGTGTGGCGGCCGTCGCATCGGTGCGGCGTTCGGACCGCGTCGACCTAGGGCAGTACCCGAGACCTAGCAGATTACTCTCAGTGCGGCGGGAATGGATGTGAATCTGACTTTCTCCCGCTCGCCGAGGTAGTCGCCGTCCAGCTGGAAGGCCTGTGGCCTGCCCGAAAGCAGGGTGAACTCCTCGAGATCGTGCAGCCGCAGCACCTGTCGGCCGTGCGGGTCGGGCGTCCGGGAGAAGAACTGCGTCACTGTGCGTGTCGTACTGGCAACCCGGAGCTGTCGCAGGGCCAGCACGTCCAGGCCGAGATCGAACGACGCCTCGGGGTTCGGATTGACCTCCCGGTCGCCCAGGTAGGTCCACGGCGCGGTGTTCTGGATGATGACCGTCGCCAGCTCGCCCACCGCCGACTCGCCCGGGCGCTCCAGGCTGATCGCCGGATGCCGCCGGTCGGAGTTGAGGAAGTACTGGGCGAGGGTGGAGCGGAAGTAGAGCGCGGGCGTCGAGACCCGGCCCTGCCGGCGGGCCTGCTCCACCCGGTGGATGACCGCCGCGTCGACGCCGAAGCCCGCGCAGAAGGTGAAGTAGCGGTCGTCGGCCCGGCCGAGCCCGATGGTCCGGTACCGGCCCAGCCGCAGGCCCTCCAGGATCATGCTGGTCCCGTCCGGCCAGTCCCGGGGCAGGCCCAGCGCCCGTGCGAAGACGTTGGTCGAGCCCCCGGGCACGGTGGCCAGGGCGGGCAGTCGCTCGGCCGGGGTGGCGCCGTTCGGGAGGGTGGGCGGCTGTGCCGTCATCAGCCCGTTGACGACCTCGTTGACCGTGCCGTCGCCACCCAGGGTGACGACGACGTCGACGCCCTCCTCGGCGGCCTCGCGCGCCAGGTCGGTCGCGTGGCCCCGCCGCCGGGTGTAGCGCACGGAGAGGTCAACTTCGCTGCGCAGGGCCCGGACCAGGACGTCCCGGCTGCGCTCGCTGGTGGTGGTGGCCTTCGGATTGACCACCAGGACGGCCCGCATGGGCGGCACTTTACCGCGCGGTAGCCCGGGTATCGTGGCGCGCGTGACCATCGACTCCGACCCGATTCCCGTCACCCTCCGCTGGGCGGTCCGGTTGCTGCGGGCCGAGGCGGTCGCCGTGGGACTGGTCGCCGCGTGGCTGCTCTGGGCCGATCTCACCGCCACCACCACCGACCTCACCTCGGCGTTGCTGGTGACCGCCTTCGCGATCGGGGCGGCGGCGGCGCTCTGGGCGCTCGGCGGCGCGTTGGCGCGGCGGAGGGCGGGTGCCCGGGCCCCGGCGATCGTGCTCCAGCTCATGCTGCTGCCGATCGGTTGGTTCATGGTCCAGGCCGGCGTGGGCTGGCTCGGCGTGCCGCTGATGGCGCTCGGCCTCGGCGTCACCGCCCTGCTGGTCAGCGCCCCGACCAACCGGGCCCTCGGCTTCGGCTGACGCCTCGCCGCCCGTCGACGGGCGGCGGCGGCCGGGGTGCGCGCCGGCGGCCGGTGCCCTGCCCGCGTCGGCAGTCAGTAGCGGGAGGCGCGCCGGGTGAGCAACGAGATGGTGGCCCGGCCGTCGGCGGCCGTCGCGGCCGCCGCCGTGGTGAGCGCGGTGAGCACCTTCCAGGCGAACGACGACTCGGCCGGGAGCGTGGCGCCCCGGACGGTCGGCACCGTCACCTCGACGGTGAGCGCGTCGTCGGTGACCGCGAAGCGGCAGTCGAGCTCGGCGTCGCGGGTGGCGATGGCGAGCAGCATCGCGCACGCCTCGTCGACGGCGATGCGCAGGTCCTCGATCTCGTCGAGGGCGAACTGGAGCCGCGCCGCGAGCCCGGCGGTGGCGGTACGGAGCACCCCGAGGTAGCCCCCGTCCGCGGGCACGGTCAGGTGCACGACGTCGTCGTCGGTCGTCGGCTGCCCGGTCAGTTGAGTCACCACTCATCCCCCCGGTCGGGGACTCTACCCGCTCGGCGGCCCGGGTGCGTGGGCGGCGTCACGTGCCTGCGCGGCGAGGCTGGTCAGGGCCGCCCCGTCGAGCCGGTAGGGGACCCACTCCGTCATCGTCCGCGCCCCGATCGAGGCGTAGAAGCCGGCGGCCGGGTTCCAGTCGATCATCCACCACTCCAGCCGCTGGTAGCCCCGCTCCACGCAGATCGCGGCGAGCGTGGCCAGCAGCAGCCGGCCCGCACCGGTGCCCCGGGCGGCGGGCCGGACGTAGAGGTCCTCCAGGTGGATGCCGTGCACGCCGGCCCAGGTGGAGAAGTTGAGGAACCAGAGCGCGAACCCGACCGGCCGGTCGTCGGCGACGGCGACGTGCCCGTGCAGCGCCGGGGCCGGACCGAACAGGGCGGCGGTGAGCTGTTCCTCGGTGAGGTGGCACTGCTCGGCGGCGCGTTCGTACTCCGCCAGCTCGTGCACCATGGCGACGACGGCCGGCACGTCCTCGGGACGTGCCGGCCGGATCGTCGGCGGACCGGTGCGGGTCACGCCTGCTTGGTCTCCCAGAAGATCTTGGAGATCTCGTCGATCTTCTGGAGCAGCTCGTCGGCCTTGGACGGGTCGGTGCCGCCCTTGGCGCCGGCGGCGCCGGCCAGCTTGGTGGCCTCGTTGAAGAGCTGGTGCAGGTGCGGGTACTTCTCGAAGTGCGGCGGCTTGAAGTAGTCGGTCCAGAGCACCCACAGGTGGTGCTTCACCAGGTCGGCGCGCTGCTCCTTGATCAGGATGGCGCGGGTGCGGAACTCGGGGTCGGTGTTGGCCTGGTACTTCTCGCAGATCGCCTTCACCGACTCGGCCTCGATCCGGGCCTGGGCCGGATCGTAGACGCCGCAGGGCAGGTCGCAGTGGGCGCTGGCGGTCACGCGGGGCGTAAGGATGCGCGGAAGTCGCATCAGGATCCTCCATGGGAAGTTTGCGATGATCCAAGACGACATTACTCCTGGACGCGCTCCGGGGAGGCCGGGTGGAGGTGAAACCGATGGGGGCCGATCGCCCGGCGGCGCCGTACCGGCTGCCGTGGCCGCTGACCGCGGTGCTGGTGAGTGGCCCGTCCATGTCCCCCACGCTCCGGCCCGGCGACGCGGTGCTGGTCCGTCGGGGCGGCCGGGCCGTCCGTCCCGGTGACGTCGTGGTCGCGGTCTTCCGCAGCCGCCCCGAGCTGCTCGTGGTCAAGCGCGCGGTCCGCCCCCAGGACGGCGGCTGGTGGCTGCGCGGGGACAACGAGTTCGTCGCCGACGACTCCCGGGCGTACGGGGTGGCCGAGGTCCGGGGGCGGGTGGTCGCGCGCTACTGGCCCCGGCCGGGCCGGGTGCGCCCGCGTCGGGTATGACCCCGCTCACATCGGTGTGACGGTGGCGACACTATGCTCGGAAGGTGCCCGGGTGACCCCCGCACCGCGTGCCTCCGCTCGGCGCCTCACCTCGCGCCCGCGCCGGCCGCCCCGTCTGCTCGACAGATCCTGGAGTCACCATGTCGTCCACCGTGGACCCCGCTGATCCCGTCTTCCGGCTGCACCGCGGCGGCAAGATGGCCGTCGCCTCGACCGTGCCGCTGACCAGCCGGGAGGACCTCTCCCTCGCGTACACCCCGGGGGTGGCCCGGGTCTGCGAGGCGATCGCCGCCGACCCGACGCTCGCCGACGACTACACCTGGGCCGGGCACACCGTCGCGGTCGTCACCGACGGCTCGGCCGTACTCGGGCTGGGCAACATCGGCCCACGCGCGGCGCTGCCGGTCATGGAGGGCAAGGCGGTCCTCTTCAAGCAGTTCGGCGGGGTCGACGCGGTGCCGGTCTGCCTGGACACGCAGGACGTGGACGAGATCGTGGCGGTGGTACGGGCGCTGGCCCCGTCGTTCGGCGGGATCAACCTGGAGGACATCAGCGCGCCGCGCTGCTTCGAGGTGGAGCGCCGCCTCGACGAGGCCCTGGACATCCCGGTCTTCCACGACGACCAGCACGGCACCGCGATCGTCGTGCTCGCCGCCCTGCGCAACGCCGCCACGCTGCTCAACCGCAAGCTCGGCGACCTGCGGGTGACGGTCAGCGGCGCCGGCGCGGCCGGGGTGGCGGTGACCAGAATGCTCATCGCCGGCGGGGTGGACCCAGACCAGGTGGTCGTCTGCGACTCGAAGGGGATCATCGGCCGGCACCGGTCCGGGCTGACCGGCACCAAGGCGGAGCTGGCCGCGGGCACGAACGCCGAGGGCCGCGAGGGCGACGTCACCGAGGCGCTGCGCGGCGCGGACGTGCTGATCGGTGTCTCGGGCGGGCAGATCCCGGAGGCGGCGGTCGCCGGGATGGCCCCCGGCGGCATCGTCTTCGCCCTGGCCAACCCGACCCCCGAGGTGCACCCCGAGGTGGCCGCGCGGCACGTGGCCGTCGTCGCCACCGGGCGCAGCGACCATCCCAACCAGATCAACAACGTGCTGGCCTTCCCGGGCGTGTTCCGGGGGGCGCTGGACGCCCGCGCCACCCGGATCACCGAGGGGATGAAGGTGGCCGCCGCCGACGCCATCGCCGGGGTGGTCGCCGAGTCGCTCACCGCCGACGCGATCGTCCCGTCCCCGCTCGACCCCCGGGTCGCCCCGGCGGTGGCCGAGGCGGTGGCGGAGGCCGCCCGCCGCGACGGCGTCTGCCGCTGAGGGTGCGCGGAGGGGCCTTCCTCACAGGCGGGGCCCCGCCACGCCCCGCCGCGACGGCAGGCCCTTCTTAACGACCGCTCAGCTTGTTACCGTGCCGATCATGCGTGCCGCCTTCGCCTCCCGCTTCGACGACGCCAACCCCCTCGCCGCGCTCGCCGTCGGCGAGCAGCCCGAGCCGACCCACCCGGCCGACGACTGGGTGACCGTGCGGGTGCTTGCCAGCTCCCTGAACCACCACGACCTCTGGTCGCTTCGGGGGGTCGGGCTGCGTGCCGAGCAGCTGCCGATGATCCTCGGCTGCGACGCCGTCGGGGTGGACCCGGAGGGCAACGAGGTCGTCGTCTACCCGGTGATCCCCACCCCGGGCGACCCGCGCGGCATCTCCATCCTCTCGGAGCACTTCCCCGGCACGTTGGCCGAGCGGGTCGCCGTACCCCGGTCGAACCTGCTGCCGCTGCCGGCGGGCCTGGCGGCGACGGACGCGGCCTGCCTGCCGACCGCCTGGCTGACCGCGTGGCGGATGCTGACCAGCAGGGGTCGGGTCGACGAGGCCGACGCCGTGCTGGTCCAGGGTGCCGGTGGCGGCGTGGCCACCGCGGCCGTCGCGCTCGCCGCCGCCATGGGCAAGCGGGTCTACGCGACCAGCCGCGACGCCGCCAAGCGGAGGCGGATCGCCGCGCTGGGCGCCACCGCCGTCGAGCCCGGTGCCCGGCTGCCGGAGCGGGTCGACGTGGTCATCGAGACGGTCGGGGCGGCCACCTTCGACCACTCGCTCAAGTCCGCCGCGCCGATGGCCCGGATCGTCGTCTCCGGCGCCACCGCCGGGCACGAGCCCACCGTCAACCTGCGCCGGGTCTTCGCCATGCAGCTGGAGATCCTGGGCACCTCGATGGGCACCCCCGACGAGCTGGCCGCCCTGCTCGCGTTCTGCGCCGAGCGCGGCGTGCGCCCGGTGGTGGACCGGGTGTTCCCCTTCGGCGAGGTCGCCGACGCCTTCGCCCGCCTGCACTCCGGCGACGTCTTCGGCAAGGTCGTCGTCGACCACACCGCCTGACCCGCGGCCGGTGGTCGCCCCGCCCGGGCGGCCACCGCCGGGGTCAGAGGCGGTTGTCGAGGGTGGCGAGGTCGTCGCGGGCGGCGTCCGTGGGGATGCGACCCTTGGCGGTCTCGTCGCCGTAGAGCGACCAGCGCAGGAACTCGACCGTGGTGTCGGAGACCACGCGCAGCGCGGCGCCGTCGCTGAGCAGCGCCCGGCCGTGGTCGCCCTTGGGCAGGCTGAGCATCGCCTTCGGCCACGGCACCCGGTCGTAGACGGCCCTGCCGGCGGCGTACTCGACCACCTCGTCGGCCTCGCCGTGCACGAAGAGCTGCGGGGCCGCGGCGCCGGCGTAGGCGGTGCCGACGCCGAGCGCGGTGCCGGCGAAGACCACCCCGGCGTCCAGCCGCTCGTCCCGGCCGGCCGTGAAGAGGCCGATGGTGGTCACCCCGCCGGCCGAGTGCCCGGCCGCGGCCACCCGGTCGGTGGCCAGCCGCCCGGCCAGCGGGTCGCCGGCCTCCGCGTCGAGGGCGAGCACCTGGGTCAGCGCGTACGACACGTCGGCCGGTTGGTTGAGCACGTCGAGCACGTTGCCGTCGCCGCCCCGGGCGGTGTGCGGAAAGGTCGGCGCGGCGACCACGAACCCGGCCGCCGCCCAGCGGGTCAGCAGCCTCTCGTAGTCGGTCGGCCGGGCGCTCAGCCCGTGGCTGAACATCACGACGGGGAACCTGCCCGTGGCGCCCTCCGCCGACCGCGCCGGCCGCCCACCGGGCTTCCCGGCCGCCGGGTACCAGACGGTCACCGGCAGCGGCCGGACCCCGTCGCGGTTCAGCTCCAGCTGGCGTACGCCGACGGCGAAGGCCCGCTCGGGCGCGGAGCCGGCGGGCACCCGCGGCGTCGGGGCGGCCGCCTGCGTCGGCGGCACCGGGGCCGTCACCTGCTGCGTCGGCCCGGCGTCGTCGGAGCAGCCGATCAGGCCGGTGGTGAGCAGGGCGGAGGCGAGCAGGGCGGGGGTGACACGACGTGGCATGACACCGATTGTGCCTCGCGGCCCGCGAGGGCCCGCCGCGATCGACGCGCGCGCCCTCGGCTCCCGTGGCGCCCCGTGATCAGGGCGGCATGGACGTCACCCGGCCGTCTCGGGGTTCATGGCGTCCTGATCACCCCTGGTGCGGCCGGGTCGCAAGCGGGTGTGCCCGGCGGAGCGGCGACCGACCGCGGGTGCCCCGCGACGGCGGCGCGGAGGCGGGCCAGGTCGGCGGCGTCCTTCGACCGTCGGGGCCGGTCCGGCATCCAGACGGGGAACATCTCCTTGAACTCGATCTGGGCGGCCACCGAGATCGTCGGTACGGTCAGCGGGCCGATCCGGCCGGGCGGGCCGGCCAGCATCCCCTCCGGCAGCGCCGTCCCCGTCCACGGGCCGGCACCCACCACCACCCGTCCCGCCGCGTCCCGGGCCAGGTACGCGACGCTCAGCTCGACGTCGTCGCGGACGAGGTCGAGCTGCACGTCGACGGGAATCCGGGGGTCGGGCCGCCAGCCGCGCCCGTGCAGCAGGCCGGCCAGCCGGTCGGCGTCGGCGCGCCAGCAGTACCAGTCGACGTCGACATGCGCCCTGGTGACCCCGCCGAGGTGGAAGTCCATCGCCCAGCCGCCCCGCAGCCACACCTCGATGCCGGCCGCCGACGCCAGTCCGGCCAGCTCGGCGATGCCGTTCAGCTGCCGCCCCGCGAGATCGTCCACGACGGGACCGTAACCGGGTGCTCCTCCCCGCGCACGGCACCTGCCCGCGTGGCGTGCCGGCCGTGACGCCGGCGGCTCCGGGGCCGGCGCGGTCGGGTCAGCGGGCGGGGCGGCTCTCGTACGCCGTCACGCCGGGAAAGTGGGCGTCGCCGGGCAGTCGCCGGCCGGCGTCCGGGTCGCCGTAGAGCGTCCAGCGGAGGAAGTCCGTGGTGGTGGCGAGAACCTGGTCGAAGCCCGGCAGCCCCGGGGTCAGGTACTCGCCGTGGCCCTGCCCGAGCAGGCGCAGGAAGGCGGCCGGGCCGGTCGTGCGGTGGTACGCGGCGCGGCCGACCGCCACCGGCACGATCCGGTCCGCCGTGCCGTGCACGAAGAGCAGCGGAGCCGCCGGCCCGGCGAGGCCGCCGGCCATCCCGCCGCCGGCGATCACGATGCCGGCGCGCAGCCGTCCGGAGCGCCCGGAGGTGAACATGCCGGCCGTGGTGAAGCCGCCCGCCGAGTGCCCGGCGGCGGCGACCCGGGCCACGTCGAGGTGCCCGGCGAGCGGGTCTCCGGGCCGCGCGTCGAGCCGCACCAGGTGCCGGATCACCCGCCAGCCGTCGGCGGGCTGGTGGCGCACGTCGGCCCGGTCGAACCGGGGCGCGCCCCGGCGGGTACGCGGGTAGGCCGGCGCGGCCACCACGAACCCGGCGGCGGCCCAGCGCGCGGTCAGCCCGGCGTGCAGCTCGGGGAGGCTGTGCAGCCCGTGGCTGTAGAGCACCACGGGGAAGCGTCCGGCGGCCACCGCGCCGCCCTGCGTCGGGTACCAGACGGTGACCGGCAGGGGACGCGCCGACGTCGGTTCGACGGTGACCGTGCGTACGCCGACGGCGTAGGCCGCCGCGGGCGCCGGACGGCCCGGCGGGGGTGCGCCGGGCGCGGCGGTCGCCGCGGGGGCGCAGCCGGCCAGCAGCGCGATCGTCAGCGCGGCGGCCAGCCGCTTGATCTTCACAGTCCCACGGTAGGTGCCCGACGGCCCGGACCGGTCCCGCCGTCCGGACCGGACGCGCCCGCCACCCGGCCGGACCGCCTCCACCGGCCGGCTGGACCTGGCGTCGGGGCGCGCGGGGACGGCGGCGCGGAACCCGCTCGGCTAGGGTCACCGCCATGCCTGAGAACCAGCCCGACCCGAGCGGCAACACCGAGGCGTTCCGCGCCTTCGCCCACACCGCCGCGCCCCAGGCGCCGGCCCGCGCATCCCGGACGCCGCTGCTCGTCGGCGGGGCGGTGGTCGCGGTCGTGCTGGTCGCCCTGCTCGCCTGGCTGGCCCTGGGCTGACCGTTCCGCCGGGCCGGTCGGCCGGTGTCAGCCGGCCGCGTCGACCACCGCGCGGGCCTGGAGGGCGATCTCGCGCTCCTCGTCGGTGCCAACGACGCAGACCGTGACCTCGGCGCCCGGCGGCGAGACGACCCGGTCGCCGGTGCCGGCGTTGCGCTCCGGGTCCACCGCGATGCCGAGTCGCTCCAGGCCGGCCAGGGCGGCGGCGCGGACCGGGGCGGCGTGCTCGCCGACGCCGGCGGTGAAGGTGACCGCGTCCACCCGGCCGAGCAGGGCGTAGTACGCCCCTAAGTAGCCGGTGATCCGCCGGCAGTAGACGTCGAAGGCGAGCGCCGCCGCCGGGTCGCCGTCGGCCCGGCGGGTGAGCACCTCGCGCATGTCGTTTGCGCCGGTCAGCCCGAGCAGGCCGCTGCGGTGGTTGAGCAGCTCGTCGATCTCGTTGACGGAGAGCCCGCCCTCCCGGCGCAGGTGGAAGATCACGGTCGGGTCCAGGTCGCCGCTGCGGGTGCCCATCACCAGGCCCTCCAGCGGGGACATCCCCATCGAGGTGGCCACGCTCCGGCCGCCGGCCACCGCGCAGGCGCTCGCGCCGTTGCCCAGGTGCAGGGTGATCGTGTTCACCTCCGCGTACGGGCGGTCGAGCAGCTCGGCGGTGCGCCGCGACACGTACGCGTGCGAGGTGCCGTGGAACCCGTAGCGCCGGATGCCGTACCGCTCGGCCGTGTCCCGGTCGATCGCGTAGGTCGCGGCGGCCTCGGGCAGGCTGTGGTGGAACGCGGTGTCGAAGACGGCGACCTGCGGCACCCGCGGCAGCGCCGCCCGGGCGACCTCGATGCCGGCCAGGTTGGCGGGGTTGTGCAGCGGTGCCAGCGGCACCAGCTCGCGGATCGCGGCCAGCACCGCGTCGTCGATCAGCACCGGCTCGCCGAACCGCTTCCCGCCGTGCACCACCCGGTGCCCGACGGCGGCCAGCCCGGTCAGGTCCAGCCCGGCGAGGATGTCCCGCACGGCCGTCTCGTGGTCGGCCGGCCCGCCACCGGGCTCGCCGACCCGCTCCACGGTGCCCTTGTCGACCACCCGGTCGCCGTCGAAGAGCCGGAACTTCACCGACGACGACCCGCAGTTGAGGACGAGGACGCGACCCTCCGGGCGCTCCTGCGGGGCGGCGGGACCGCTCATGACGACTCCTCGGTGGCCGCGGCCTGGATGGCGGTGATCGCCACGGTGTTGACGATGTCCGGCACGGTGGCGCCCCGGGACAGGTCGTTGACCGGCCGGCGCAGGCCCTGCATCACCGGCCCGACGGCCACCGCCCCGGCGGAGCGCTGCACCGCCTTGTACGTGTTGTTGCCGGTGTTCAGGTCCGGGAAGATGAAGACCGTGGCCCGGCCGGCGACCTCGCTGCCGGGCAGCTTCGTCGCCGCCACCGCCGGGTCGATCGCGGCGTCGTACTGGATCGGCCCCTCGACCAGCAGGTCGGGCCGGCGCTCGCGGACCAGCTTCGTGGCCGCCGCGACCTTCTCCACGTCGGCGCCCGCCCCGGAGCTGCCCGTGGAGTAGGAGAGCATCGCGACCCGGGGTTCGAGGCCGAACCGGGCGGCGGTGTCCGCCGAGGAGATGGCGATGTCGGCGAGCTGGGCGGCGTCCGGATCGGGGTTGACCGCGCAGTCGCCGTAGACCAGCACCCGGTCGGCGAGCAGCATGAAGAAGACGCTGGAGGCGACGGAGACCCCGGGCACGGTACGGATGATCTCGAACGCGGGGCGGATGGTGGCGGCGGTGGTGTGGGTCGCCCCGGAGACCATCCCGTCGGCGTGCCCGGTCTGCACCATCAGCGTGCCGAAGTAGTTCGGCTGGGCCACGATGTCGTGGGCCAGGTCGACGGTGACGCCGCGATGGGCGCGCAGCTCGGCGTACGCGGCGGCGAACTCGTCGCGCCACTCGCTGGCCACCGGGTCGACCACCCGCGCGCCGGTGATGTCGATGCCCAGCTCGCGGGTGCGCCGCCCGATGTCGTCGGGGCGGCCGAGCAGGGTGATGTCGGCCACGCCCCGGCGCAACAGGATCTCGGTCGCCCGCAGGATCCGCTCCTCCGCACCCTCGGGCAGCACGAGGTGCCGCCGCCGGGTGCGGGCGCGGTCGATCAGGTCGTACTCGAACATCAGCGGGGTGACCCGCTCGGAGCGGCTCACCCGCAGGCGGCGGGCGAGGTCGTCGGTGTCCACGCAGCGCTCGAACGCGCCGAGCGCGGCCTCCACCTTGCGCGGGTTGGCCGCGCTGGGCCGGCCCTCGATCCGGCTGGACGCGGCGACCGTGTCGTAGCTGTCGCTGCGCACGGAGAGCACCGCGAGCCCGGTGTTCAGCCCCTCCACCAGGCGCATGGCCCGGGGGTCCGGCTGCTCGCCGAGGGTCAGCACCAGCCCCGAGACGGAAACCTGCCCCGCCACGTGCGCGGCGCTCGCCGCGACCAGCAGGTCCGCCCGGTCGCCCGGGGTGATGACCAGGGCGCCCTCGGTCAGGTGGTCAAGCAGCGTCGGCACGTGCGCCGCGCCCACCACGTAGTCGAGCACGTCGCGGCCGAGCGCGTCGTCGTCCCCGGCGAGCAGGGTGGCGCCGAGCGCCGCCGCGACCTCGGCCACCGTCGGCGCCGACACGGTCGGCACCTCCGGGATGGCGTACGTGGGCACGGGCAGCTCGGGCATCCTCATCGGGCCGGGAACCCGGTTGGCGATCACCGCCAGCACCGTCGCGCCGAGGTCCGCCAGATCGTGGTACGCCCCGCGCGCGGCGGCGGCGATCGCCGCCGGCTCCTGCCCGAAGCCGTCCACGACGGGCACCACCACGCTGCCGAACTCGGTGGCCAGCCGGGCGTTGAAGGCCAGCTCGCGGGGCCCGGCGGCGTCACCGCCGTCGGCGAAGTCGCTGCCCACCACGACCACCGCGGGGCAGCGCCGCTCGACCTCCCGGTACCGCTCTACGATGCCGCTGATCAGCTCCTCCCGCCGCCCGTCGGCGACCAGCGCGGTCGCCTCGGCGTAGCTGGTGCCGCTCAGGTCGGCCAGCGGCAGCTCGATCCGGTAACGGTCGCCGAGCAGGGCGAGGATCGGGTCGGGGCCGTGCCCGCCGACCAGCGGGCGGAACGCGCCGATCCGCTCGACCTGCCGGGACAACAGCTCGGCCAGGCCGAGGGCGACGGTCGACTTCCCGCCGCCCGATCCCACGCTGGTCAGGTACACACTCCGCGCCACGCACCCACCCTAGAAGATCGTCGGTCACCCGGCCCGGGTCCTGGTACCCGCCGATCACGGGAACATGGCCCTCTCCGCCGGGCGGACTACTCGTCGTCGGGGTCGTCGAGGCGGGCCAGCCAGGTGGCGAAGCGCTCGATCGGGGTCTCGAACTCGGGGTTCAGGTCGACGAAGTCGCGCAGCCGCTCGCCGAGCCACTCCATGCTGACCTGCTCGTCGCCCCGGCGCTGGACCAGTTCCTCGATACCGCGGTCGGTGAAGTACATGCTCTCCGTTCCCTCTTCGTCGCTGGGTCGTCCTGTGCCGTGCGGTGCCCTCGGGCCCGCCCACCGCCGCTGCCGGCCCCGCCCGGCGCTGCCGCCCCCGGTGCCGGCCCGACCCGTCGGCGGGGGAGGCGGGACGGCGAGCGGGGCAGAGCCGTCAGGGTCGACGGGCTCTGCCCCGGGTGCGCTCGGCGGTACGTCAGGTCACGGGCGGGGCAGGGCCGCCTCGATCAGCGCCTGCTGCTCGACCTCGTGCATCTTCGCGGAGCCGACGGCCGGGGCGGCCGCGGCCGGGCGGGAGATCCGGCGCAGCCGGACGTCCGCCAGGTGCTCCAGCAGGTTGAGCGCGACGAACGACCAGGCGCCCTGGTTGGCCGGCTCCTCCTGCACCCAGGCGAAGTCCTCGGCGTTCGGGTACTCCGCCAGGGCCGCCCGGATCTCCTCGGCCGGCATCGGGTAGAGCTGTTCGATCCGGATGATCGCGGTGTCGGTGACGCCGCGATCCTTGCGGGCCTGGAACAGGTCGTAGTAGACCTTGCCCGAGCAGAGCAGCACCCGCTTCACCGACTCCGGCGCCGGGGCGCCCGAGTCGCGCAGGACCGGCTGGAAGGTGCCGGTGGTGAAGTCCTCGACCGGGGAGACGCAGAGCTTGTGCCGCAGCAGCGACTTCGGCGTGAACACCACCAGCGGCTTGCGCTTCGGCGAGAGCGCCTGGCGGCGCAGCAGGTGGAAGTAGTTCGCCGGGGTGGTCGGGATGGACACCCGCATGTTGTCCTCGGCGCACATCTGCAGGAACCGCTCCGGGCGGCCGGAGGTGTGGTCCGGGCCCTGGCCCTCGTGGCCGTGCGGCAGCAGCAGGGTGACCGCGGAGCGCTGGCCCCACTTCACCTCGCCGGAGGAGATGAACTCGTCGATCACCGACTGGGCGCCGTTGACGAAGTCGCCGAACTGCGCCTCCCAGCAGACCAGCGCGTCGATGTTCTCCACCGAGTAGCCGTACTCGAAGCCCATCGCCGCGTACTCGCTGAGTAGCGAGTCGTGCACGAAGAACCGGGAGCGCTCGCCGTCGGCGGTCAGCGACTGCAACGGCAGGTGGTCCCGGCCGGTCTGGGCGTCGACCACCGAGGCGTGCCGCTGCACGAAGGTGCCCCGGCGGGAGTCCTGACCGGCGAGCCGGACGGTGACCCCGTCGTGCAGCAGCGAGCCGAAGGCGATGATCTCGCCGAAGCCCCAGTCGATGTTGCCCTCGACGGACATCTTGGCCCGCCGGTCGAGCAGCTGCTGGATCCGCTTGTGCGGGGTGAAGCCCTCCGGCAGGTTGACGTGCGCGTCGCCCACGGCCTTGACGACGGCGGCCTCGGTGGCGGTCTCCACCTGCGGCTCCGGCTCGTCCTCCCGCCTGGGGCGGCTGAGCTGCCGCGGCGTGGTGGCCGCGTCGCGGGTGGCCTTGAAGACCCGCTCCAGCTGGGCCTGGTAGTCGCGGAGCAGCTCCTCCGCGTCCTCCACGGTGATGTCCCCGCGCCCGATCAGCTCCTCGGTGTAGAGCTTCCGGACCGAGCGCTTCGAGTCGATGATCTTGTACATCTGCGGGTTGGACATCGACGGGTCGTCGCCCTCGTTGTGCCCGCGCCGGCGGTAGCAGACCATGTCGATCACGACGTCCTTGTTGAACGTCTGCCGGTACTCGAAGGCCAGCCGGGCGACCCGGACCACGGCCTCGGGGTCGTCGCCGTTGACGTGGAAGATCGGCGCCTGGATCATCCGGGCGACGTCGGTGCTGTAGAGGCTGGAGCGGCTGTACTCCGGGGCGGTGGTGAAGCCCACCTGGTTGTTGACCACGACGTGGACGGTGCCGCCGGTGCGGTAGCCACGCAGCTGGGAGAGGTTGAGCGTCTCGGCGACCACGCCCTGGCCGGCGAAGGCGGCGTCACCGTGCACCGCCAGCGGCAGCACGGTGTAGCCCTCGAGCTTGAGGTCGATCCGGTCCTGCTTGGCCCGGACGATGCCCTCCAGCACCGGGTCGACGGCCTCCAGGTGCGACGGGTTCGCCACCACGGAGACCTTGACCGAGTTTCCGCCGTCGGGCGTGGTGAACTTGCCGTTCTGGCCCAGGTGGTACTTCACGTCGCCGGAGCCCTGCGTGGAGCGCGGGTCCAGGTGCCCCTCGAACTCCGAGAAGATCTTCTCGTACGGCTTGCCGACGATGTTGGCCAGCACGTTGAGCCGGCCGCGGTGGGCCATCCCGATGACGACCTCGTCGAGCCCGTTCTCGGCGGAGGCCTCCAGCACCTCGCCGAGCAGCGGGATCAGCGATTCGCCGCCCTCCAGCGAGAAGCGCTTCTGCCCGACGTACTTGGTCTGCAGGAAGGTCTCGAACGCCTCGGCGGCGTTGAGCCGGTTGAGCACGTGCTTCTGCTCGTCGGCCGACGGCTTCTCGTACTTGCGCTCGATCCGCTCCTGGATCCAGCGCCGCTCCTCCGGGTCCTGGATGTGCATGTACTCGATGCCGACCCGGCGGCAGTACGAGTCGCGCAGCACGCCGAGGATGTCGCGCAGCTTCATCCGCTGCTTGCCGGCGAAGCCGTTGACCGGGAACTCCCGGTCAAGGTCCCAGAGGGTCAGCCCGTGCTGGAGCACGTCCAGGTCGGGGTGCTTGCGGATCTTGAACTCGAGCGGGTCGGTGTCGGCCATCAGGTGGCCGCGCACGCGGTAGGCGTGGATCAGCTCGTGCACCCGGGCGGTCTTGTTGATCTGACCCTCGTTGTTGACCGCGACGTCGCGCATCCAGCGCACCGGCTCGTACGGGATGCGCAGCGAGGTGAAGAGCTGGTCGTAGAAGCCGTGCTCGCCGAGCAGCAGCTCGTGCATGACCTTGAGGAACTCGCCGGACTGGGCGCCCTGGATGATCCGGTGGTCGTACGTGCTGGTCAGGGTGATGACCTTGCTGACGGCCAGCTCGGCCAGGGTGGCCTCGGACATGCCCTGGTAGGGGGCCGGGTACTCCATCGCGCCGACGCCGATGATGGCGCTCTGCCCCTGCATGAGGCGCGGCATCGAGTGCACGGTGCCGATGCCGCCGGGGTTGGTCAGCGAGATCGTGGTGCCGGAGTAGTCGTCCATGGTCAGCTCGTTGCGGCGGGCGCGCCGGACCACGTCCTCGTACGCCTGCCAGAACTGCCGGAAGTCCATCTGCTCACAGGCCTTGATGGAGGGCACCACCAGGTTGCGGCTGCCGTCCGGCTTGACCAGGTCGATCGCGATGCCCAGATTGACGTGCTCCGGCCGGACCATGGTCGGCTTGCCGTCGACCTCGGCGAAGGAGTTGTTCATCTCCGGGTGGGCGACCAGCGCGCGGACCATCGCGTAGCCGATGAGGTGGGTGAAGCTGACCTTGCCGCCACGCCCGCGGGTGAGGTGGTTGTTGATCACGATGCGGTTGTCGACCAGCAGCTTGGCCGGGACGGCGCGCACACTGGTGGCGGTCGGCACGGCGAGCGAGGCGTCCATGTTCTGGACGATCTTCGCCGCCACGCCGCGCAGCGGGGTGGTCTGCGGGCCGGTGGGGGTCGGCTTGGCGGCCGCCGGCTTGGCGGGAGCCGCCTTCGCGGGAGCCGCCTTCGCGGGCGCCGGCTTGTCCGGGGCCGCCTTGGCGGCGGGCTTGGCGGCGGGCCGCTCCGACTTGGACTCGGGCTTCTTCTCCGCCGGCTTCTTCTGCGCGGGCTGCGCGACCTCGGCGGCCGCCTCCTGCTGGCCGGCGGGCTCCGGCGCGGCGGCCGGCTTCGGGGCCGGCTCGGCCGCACGCGGCGTGCCGGCGCCCGGCGCCGGCCGGTAGTCGGCGAAGAAGTCGTGCCAGGCCGAATCGACGCTGGTGGGGTCGGCGAGGTAGCGCTGGTACATCTCCTCGACGATCCACTCGTTCGGACCGAAACCCGCCAGTGGGTTCTCCTGCGAAGTCTGCTGGGTCGACACGGCCGGTAATCGCCTCTTTCACGCGGGTTTGTGTGTCACGCGGTGTCCGGTGTCGCCCTGCTGCGAGCGCGCACGAGACGGCTCCCAGGCTACGCCGTAAGGATGCCGCAGGCATTTCCGCCTCCGACGCGTGGCCCGTTTCACAGAAGATGCAAGAACTTCGGCAAAGGCTGCGCGTTCCGCCGGCTGCTGCTAGGGCCGGCGTGTGTGGGCGGGCCCCGGTGACCGCGGGGCGGGGATGGTGCCCGGCACCATCCCCGCCCGTCGTCGCCCGTACCCGTCAGGAGATGTCGCGCCGCCGGGTGATGAGGACGCCGACGACCCCGCTCACCACCGCGTAGCCGATCAGCACGAGCGCGCCGACCCACCACGCGGGGGTGAAGTCCGTCTGACCCTCACTGACCATGACGGTTGAGGCGATGGCTGGCCAGATCACCTGCCACTTGACCACGGCCTCGCTGTCGAGCAGGTTCGAGAGCAACATGAACAGCAGCCCCACCACCTGCGTGCCGACCAGGTAGAGCACCGCGGCGGTGATCACCGCGCCGAGCTGGTTGGTGATCAGCGTGCCGATGCCGATGCCCAGGACCGTCCAGATCGCGTACGCCAGCAGGTTGAGCAGCAGCGCCCGCTGCACGGCCCACTCGCCGAGCAGGGCGCCGTGGCCGTTGGCCGACAGGAACACCGCTCCGGCGACCAGGTCGATCAGCGTGGTCACCAGCCAGAAGCCGATGCCCAGCAGGCTGGCGGCGACCAGCTTGCTGAGGATCACCGACGTGCGCCGCGGCGTGGCGAGGAACGTCGTGGTCGCCGTCTGGTGGAAGAACTCGTTGGTGACCATCAGGATGCCGATGAGCATCACGAACATCAGGCCCAGGTACTGCCCCGAGGTGTAGAGGTTCGCCGCCTGCGCCGCCGGTGACGCCTGGTCGCCGGTGACGCCCAGCTCCTCGGCGTTGCCGCTCAACGCCTCGTTGGCGACCCAGGCGTTGAACGCGAAGGCCAGCGCGATCGACAGGAACGCGGCGATGGCCAGCCACAGCCACGTGCTGGTGGTGCGGATCTTGAGCAGCTCGGATCGGACGAGGTTCATCGGATGCCCGCCTTTCCGGCCGTCAGCTCCAGGAAGACCCGTTCCAGGTCGGGCCGTTCCGTGGTCAGTTCGTGCAGTTCGACGCCCGCCGTCAGGGCGACCCGCCCCACGGTCGGGGCGTCCACCCCGCCCACCAGCAGGACGCCGTGCTCGTCGACGTCGACGGTGGCCGGACCCTCCTTGAGGGCGGCGGTCAGCGCGTCGGCCTGCGGGGTGCGGACCCGGACCCGGACGCCCTGCGCCATCGAGCCCATCACCTGCTCGACCGTGCCCTGCCGGACCAGCTGCCCGGCGGCGATGATCACGACGTCGTCGGCGAGCAGCTGCATCTCCGACAGCAGGTGGCTGCTGACCAGCACCGTGCGGCCCTCGTGCGCGAGGTTCTTGAGGAACCCGCGCATCCACCGGATGCCCTCCGGGTCGAGCCCGTTGGCGGGCTCGTCGAGGATCAGCACCCGGGGGTCGCCGAGCATCCCGGCGGCGATGCCGAGCCGCTGCTTCATGCCGAGCGAGTAGCCCTTGAACTTGCGCTTCGCCGCCGGGGTGAGGCCGACCTGCGCCAGCGCCTCGTCGGCCCGCTGCTTCGGCAGCCCGGCCGCCGCGGCGATGACCCGCAGGTGGTTGATGCCGGTGCGGCCCTTGTGCGCGCTGGACGCCTCCAGCACGGCGCCGACGTGGCGCAGCGGGTCGGTCAGGTCGGCGTACCGCCGACCGCCGATCGTCGCGGTCCCGCTGGTCGGCGTGACGAGGTTCAGCAGCATCCGCAGCGTGGTGGTCTTGCCGGCGCCGTTGGGGCCGAGGAAGCCGGTCACCCGCCCCGGTTCGACGGTGAACGACAGGTCGTTGACGGCCCGGACGTTCTTGTACTGCTTCGTCAGGCCGGACACCACGATCTGACCGTCACCGGTGGGGCTTCTCTGCCCGTCAGTCATTGCTCTCCTTCGTGCGGTGGCGTCGGGGTACGCCGTGACACAGCGTGGCGGGCGGGCGCAACCAGGTCAATCAGGCGCGCTTCCTAGATCGACCTCCGCCTCAGGCAGGAGGCCCTCATCCCCAGGGACGATTATCGGGCGGGATCCGGCAGCGCGATCCAGGTTGCCCGGGCCCAGGCCAGGAGGGTTCCGTCGGGGGCGTACAGGCTGGTGTGCGCGAGGGCCTTGCGGCCCTCGCCGCCGACCGCCACGCCGGTCACCACGCACTCGTCGCCCGGCTTTGGCAGCGCCGCCACGACCGCCGCGATCCGGCCGAGGACGTACGGCCGCCCGGGGGCGATCACCGCCCAGCCGCCGGGGCAGTCCAGCGCGGCCCAGGCCGTGGCGACGGTGACGGAACCGGGCGCGCGGAACGGCGCGGCGGTGCGGCCGTCCGGCAGCCGCCCGGGAAAGATCCGCAGCCCGTCGGCGCGCTCCGGGCCGCAGACGTAGCAGCCCGGGAAGGGGTGGTCGACCAGCCCGGGGTACGCCGCCGAGGCGGCCCGGGCCCGCGCCAGGTCGACCGGGGGGACCACCGCCCGGGGGTCCCCCGTGGGGCGGACCTGGGCGACGACCAGCCCGTCCGGGTCGCGGATCTCCCCGTCGACGACAGTGAGCGGGGTCTCCAGCGGGGGCGGGCGACGCAGCGTCACCTCGACCGGCCCCGGCTCGCCGGACCCGGCGGCGAAGACCCCGGCGCTCCAGCCGCCGTTGCCCGAGCCGGGCGGCCCGTTGAAGCGCGACTCGATGATCATCAGACACCTCCGGCGACGACGCCCGGCCCGCCGCCGGCACGCCCCGGCAGCCTCGCACGCCGCCGGACCGGCGCCGGCACGGGCCGTTCGCCTGTCCGTCGGCGCTCCTCGCGCCCGGCGTCCGGGGCGTCGTTGCGGGGCGGCCCGCCAGCGGGCGCGCCGGTGTCCCCGCGCTGCTGTGCCACTGTGGGGGCCGTGCCCAGGAACTCTCCGTCGGCCGGCCCGACCCGCGAGGCGGCGCGGCGTCGGCTCCGCTCCCTCGCCGGGTGGGAACTGCTGAACGTCCCCCTCCAGGCGTGGCTGTGGTTCGCGGTGCTGGGCGTGCCGCCGACGGCGGTGAACCTCGCCGGCTTCGGGGCCGTCGCGGGCCTGCTCGCGGTGGGCGCTGCCTACTGGGCGCTCAAGCTGCGGCAACTGCGCCGGGGGGAGCCGCGCCTGCCCGGCCGGCGTCACTTCGCCACCGCGCGCGTCGCCCTGCCGGTCCTCCTGGCCGCGGTGGTCACCGCGTGTGCCGTGGCCGCCGTGCGGGCGCCCGGCGCGCGGTCGTACCCGGGGCTGGCCTTCGGCCTCTTCGCCGCCCTCGAGTACGTCAACTACTTCCACGTCCAGCTGATGCACGACAACCGGGCGGACCTGCGGCGCCTCGCCGCGGTGGGGTTCCGGCGCGCGCATCTCGCCCGGGACCTGCGCGTCAGCCGCTGAGCCGAGCGCCGGTTCCCGGGACGGGAGGGCCCACGCCACGCTTGTCGTATCGCGATGTATCGCGTTAGTGTCCTCGCATCCGGCGCGCCGACGACGCGGCCCGCCGTGGAGGGAGGAGCGATGACCGACCGGACCGTGCACGCCCCGCAGCGGATCACGCTGGACGGGACGGTCAGCCACCTGGACGTGAGCCTGCTCGGCGGTCGCCTCAACGTGGTGGCGACCGACGGCCCGGCCCGGGTCGACATCACCCGGGTCGGCGACCGGCCGGTCCTGCTCACCCACCACGACGGCCGGCTCACGGTGCGCCAGCGGCGGCGCCGGCGGCTCTGGGGGGTCGTCCTCTCGCTGGGCCCGCTGTCCCGGCTGCCCCGCGTCGACGTCTCCGTGGCGGTCCCCGCCGACGTGCTGGCCGACCTGGAACTGGTGCAGGGCTCGCTGGTCGCCTCGGGCCTGCGGGGCCGGTCCCGGATGGAGGTGACGTCCGGCCAGATCGCCCTGATGGGGCTGCGCGGCCGGACGTCGGCCAAGATCATGTCGGGCCCGGTCGAGGCGCTGGGCGTGGCCGGCGAGCTCGACCTGGAGACGGTCTCGGGTGAGGTGATCATCGCCGAGAGCGCGGCCGCCCAGGTCCGTGCCCACACCGTCTCGGGAGCGATCACCTGCGATCTCGACAATCCCCGGCGCAGCGACATCCGGCTCAGCACCATCTCCGGCGGCATCACCGTCCGGGTCCGCGCGGACAGCGACCTGGCCGTCCGCCTGCACACCACGTCGGGCCGGATCACCAGCGGCTTCCCCCAGGTGCGGGGCAGTGCCGAGCCGGGGGCCGTGCTGGACAGCGAGGGCGTGCTCGGCACGGGCGAAGGTAAGCTCACCGCGTCCGCCACATCGGGCAGCATCGCGCTGCTGGCCCGCCCGGTGGGCGACGACGAGGAGGAGCTGCCGTGACCGCCGTGTTCAGCCACGGGCGGCTCCGGCTCTACCTGCTCCGGCTCCTCGACGACGGCCCGAAGCACGGCTACGAGCTGATCCGCCTGCTGGAGGAGCGCTTCCTCGGCCTCTACGCGCCCAGCGCCGGCACCATCTACCCCCGCTTGCAGCGGCTGGAGGCCGACGGCCTGGTCACCCACACCGCCGCGGGCGGTCGCAAGGTCTACGAGATCACCGGGGCGGGCCGGGCCGAGCTGCGGCAGCGGGCCGGCGAGCTGACCGCCCTGGAGTCGGACATCGCCGCCTCGGTGGAGGACCTGTCCGCCCTGGCCGGGGAGATCCAGAACGAGGTACGCGGCTCGGTCCGCGACCTCAAACGGGAGTTGCGCGACGCCGCCCGGCAGACCCGCCGCACCCGCTGGGCGCCCCCCGGCTTCGGTCCGACCCCCGCGCCCGCCCCCGGCCCGTCACCCTCTCCCGCGTGGGGGCCGGGGCCCGCCCCCGGACCGGCACCCGCCCCCGGACCGTCCTCCGCGAACGGGCCGTCGTCGGCCGCGGCAGGGGCGACGGCGCTCGACGAGTTCGACCAGCGGCTGGCCGCCTTCGCCGTCGAGGTGGGCGCCCTGGTGCGGGCCCGCGGGCTCAGCGACTCGCAGCTGCGTACCGCGATCCGGCTGCTCGACGGCGCGCTGGACGGGCTGCGTCGGTTGTTGCGCTGAGCCCGGCAGTCGCCTCACAGGGTTTTTCCAGCCGCTGTCCAGCGCGGACGCAGCGAGAGCACGGATGATGGGCGGCATGGCCGCTACCCAGACCGAGGCGCGACTGCTCGTCGTCGAGGACGATCCCAACATCCTCGAACTGCTCTCCGCGAGCCTGCGCTTCGCGGGTTTCGACGTGGCCACCGCGACGAGCGGCAGTGCCGCCCTGCACGCGGCCAAGGACCACCGCCCCGACCTGGTGGTGCTCGACGTGATGCTGCCCGACCTGGACGGCTTCGAGGTCATCCGGATGCTGCGTGAGGGCGGCACCCGTACGCCGGTGGTCTTCCTCACCGCCCGGGACGCGACCGATGACAAGATCCGCGGGCTCACCCTGGGCGGCGACGACTACGTCACCAAGCCGTTCAGCCTGGAGGAGCTGACCGCGCGGATCCGGGCGGTGCTGCGGCGCACCAGCAGCGGCGAGCAGGCGCCCTCCCGGCTCACCTTCGCCGACCTCGAACTTGACGAGGAGACCCACGAGGTCCACCGCGCCGGGCAGCGGGTGCAGCTCTCGCCGACCGAGTTCAAGCTGCTGCGCTACCTGATGCTGAACGCCAACCGGGTGCTCTCCAAGGCGCAGATCCTCGACCACGTGTGGAACTACGACTTCCGGGGCGACGACAACATCGTCGAGTCCTACATCTCCTACCTGCGCCGCAAGGTGGACAACACCCAGCCCCGGCTGATCCACACCCTGCGGGGCGTCGGCTACGTGCTGCGCAAGCCGGCGGCGTGAACCCGCTCGACCAGGGAAAGGCGCGGCTGCGCGGCGTCCCGCTGCGGGTCAAGCTGGTCGCCTCGGTGCTGGCCCTGGTCGCCGCCGCGCTGCTGGTGATCAGCTCGCTGACCGCCTTCTTCCTCCGCGACTACCTGGTCGGCCAGGTGGACGGCCAGATCAGGTCGGCCAGCCAGGGCCTCGGGCAGGTGCTTCCCGGGCTGCGCAGCCGCCAGATCCAGGCGATGCTGCCCAGCAGCTACGTCGTGTCGATCGCCGACGAGCAGCAGGTGTACCGGCCGGTCTACGACGACCTCAGCCTCGACCCCGAGCAACTGCCCGACTTTCCCACGGACTGGAGCGGATTCGCGGCGCGGGTGGGCGAGCCCCGCACCGTCCTGTCGCGGGACGGGCACACCCGCTGGCGGGTGATCTACGCGGGCCAGAAGGACGGCTCGGTGCTGGCCGTGGGTCAACCGCTCACCCAGGTGGATCGGGCCGTGAAGCAGTTGGTCTGGATAGACCTGCTGGTCGGCGGTGCGGTGCTGGTCCTGCTCGCCTCGATCGGCGCGGCGATCGTGCGGACCAGCCTCAAACCCCTGGTGGAGATCGAGCGTACGGCCGCCGCCATCGCCGGCGGCGACCTGACCCGGCGGGTGCCGGACCCGGAGGAGGGCCAACCCCTCCCGACCTCGGAGCTGGGCCGGCTCTCCCGGGCGCTGAACGCGATGCTGACGCAGATCGAGGTCGCCTTCACCGCGCGGGCCGCCTCGGAGACCGCCGCCCGGTTCGCCGAGGCCGCCGCCCGCGACGCGGCCGGCGCGGCGCAGGCCTCCGAGGCGCGGGCCCGGCGTTCGGAGGAGCGGATGCGGCAGTTCGTCGCGGACGCCTCGCACGAGCTGCGTACGCCGCTGACCACCATCCGGGGCTTCGCGGAGCTCTACCGCCAGGGCGCGGCGAGCGCGCCGGAGCAGACCGCCGACCTGCTGCGCCGCATCGAGCAGGAGGCGGCCCGGATGGGGCTGCTGGTGGAGGACCTGCTGCTGCTCGCCCGGCTGGACCGGGAGCGACCGCTCTCCCTCGCCCCGGTGGAGCTGCCCGTGCTGGCCAGCGAGGCGGTCGAGGCCGCCCGGGTGGTGGCGCCGGAGCGCCGGATCGAGCTGGAGGTCACTCCCGGCGCCGGCCCGCTGGTGGTCTACGGCGACGACGCCCGGCTGCGCCAGATCATCGGCAACCTGATGACCAACGCCCTCACCCACACCCCGCCGGACGCCTCGGTGGCCCTGCGCCTGCGGGCCGAGCCGGGGAACCTGGCCGTGGTCGAGGTGGCGGACACCGGCCCCGGTCTCACCTCCGAGCAGGCGGAACGGGTCTTCGAGCGCTTCTACCGGGTGGACGCGGCGCGCACCCGGCGGGCCGGCGGCAACACCGGCACGGGGCTCGGCCTGGCCATCGTCGCGGCGCTGGTGCGCGCCCACAACGGCAGCGTCGAGGTGACCGGGACCCCCGGCGGGGGATCGACGTTCCGGGTCCAGCTACCGCTCGCGTCCGACGCCGAGGACGACGGCGAGTGACTTTCAGCCAACATTCAGGTCGGTTCCAGGCGGATCGCAGTGCGGCGCGTCAAGGTGGAGGCATGACCGAGCACGAGTCCGACCCGCAGCGCCGGCCGGCCCCCACCGACGCCGAGCCGTCGCACCCCACCGCCGAGCTGCCGCGCGTCGAGCGCGCGCAGTCCGACTCGGCCCCGTTCCCCGGCGGCGTCCCGGCCGCCACCACCGGCCCCGCGGCCGACCCCACCGTCCGGGTCACCGCGGTCACCGCCGGCTCCGCCCCGGCGGGCGACGAGGCCCCCCGTACCCCGCAGCAGGGCCCGGCCGTCGGCGGTCCGCCCGCCGGCGACGGCGGCTTCCGCGCCGCCGGGCCGGCCCGCGCGCCGGAGAGTGCCGGCGCACCCGCCGGCTCCACCCCGCCGGACCCCTACGCGCCCGCCCCGGCCGCGTCGCAGTACCCGGCCGCCGGCCAGCCGGGCCAGCCGCACGCCGCCGGCCAGCCCGGCTACCCGCACGCCGCCGGCCAGCCCGGCTACCCGCACGCCGCCGGCCAGCCCGGCCAGCCCGGCTACCCCGGCGCGCCCTGGTACGGCCAGCAGCCCGGCTGGGGCGGCGGCCAGTACGGTCAGCAGCCGCACCTCCCCGGGCAGCCGGTGCCGCACTGGGCGCCCGCCCAGGGGCAGCCGGCTCCCCGGCCGGGCCGGATCGCCAAGCTCGCCGGCGCCGGGGTTGCGGTCTTCGCCCTGATGCTCGGCTCGGGCGTCGCGGGTGGGGCGCTCGCGCTCGCCGTGGACGGCGGGGACGGGATGCCCCGTACCTACTCCGCCGCCCCGGTCATCAACAGCGCCGACCTGCCGCGCATCGCCGCCGCCGTGCAGCCCAGCGTTGTCTCGATCGCCACGGACAACGGCGAGGGCTCCGGCGTGATCCTCACCGCCGACGGCTTCGTGCTCACCAACAACCACGTGGTCGCCTCCGGCAGCGGCGACAGCGTCGTGGTGACCTTCGCCGACGGCAAGACCGCGCAGGCCAACATCGTCGGCACCGACCCGAAGACCGACCTGGCGGTGGTCAAGGCCAACGGCGTCAGCGGCCTGAAGGCCGCCAGCTTCGGCGACAGCGACGCCATGCAGGTCGGCGATCAGGTGCTCGCCCTCGGCAGTCCGCTGGGGCTCCAGGGTTCGGTCACCGCCGGCATCCTCAGCGCCCGGGACCGCACCATCCAGGCGGGCAGCGGCGAGCAGCGGCAGCAGCAGCCGGGTCAGGGCGCCACCTCGATCGCCGGCCTGCTCCAGACCGACGCGCCGATCAACCCGGGCAACTCCGGCGGCGCCCTGGTCAACACCCGCGGCGAGGTGATCGGCATCAACACGGCGATCGCCACCGCCGGGCAGGGCAGTACCGGCAACATCGGCGTCGGCTTCGCGATCCCCAGCAACAAGGCCAAGGACGTGGCCGGCAAGCTCCAGCGGAGCGAGAAGGTCAGCCACCCGTCGCTCGGGGTCAGCGTGACCGCCGCCGAGGGCGGCGGCGCCCTGGTCGCCGCCGTCACCCCGGGCAGCGCCGCCGAGAAGGCCGGGCTCCAGCGCGGCGACGTGATCAGCCGGTTCGGCGACAAGGTGGTCAACGACTCGGACGACCTGGTCGGGGCGGTGCAGGCCGGCAAGGTCGGCGACCGGGTCGAGGTGACCTACAAGCGCAACGGCACCGAAGCCACCGCGACCGTGACGCTCTCCGAGTCGTGAACCGGTAACTGAGGACGTTCCTCCTCCCTCCGGCGGCGGGTGGCGGGGCCAAGGGGGTTGGCTCCGTCACCCGTCGCTCCCTCTCGACGGCGGTTCACCCGGTAAGGGTGAGCCGCCGTCACCCGTCGCGCCGGCAGGGTCGCCACAGGCAGGACCCGGCGAGGCGTACGGAGGGGTGCGATGACCACGGCAGCGACCGTCCGGACCGACGAGCGGATCCAGCGGGACGTGCTCGACGAGCTGGCATGGGACGCCCAGGCGCAGCCGAACGAGATCGGGGTGCGCGTCGCCGACGGCGTGGTGGCCCTGACCGGTCGGGTCGACGGGTACCCGCGCAAGTGGGCGGCCCGGCGCTGTGCGCTGCGCGTACGGGGGGTGCGGGCGGTCGCCGACGACGTCGAGGTGCGGCTGCCCGGCGAGGCGGGGCGTACGGACGCCGAGATCGCCGTCGCGGCGGCGCGGGTCCTGGAGTGGGACAGCTTCGTCCCCGCCGAGCGGTTGGACGTCACGGTGTCCAAGGGCTGGGTGATGCTCCGCGGCGAGGTCGAGTTCGGTTGGCAGCGGCGTACCGCCGAGTGGGAGCTGCGCCGGCTGCGCGGCGTCCGCGGGGTGACCAACCTGGTCGGGGTGCGGCCCGCCACCCGCCCGGACGTGGGGCGCACGCGGCGCGACCTGCAACGGGCGATGCGGCGCGGGATCGGCACGCAACGGGTCACCGTCGAGGTGGACGGCGACACCGCCGTGCTCGCCGGGGTGGTCCGCTCGTGGTGGGAACGGGACGAGGCGGAGCGTACGGCCTGGTCGGCCGACGGGGTGCGGGCGGTGCGGGACCGGCTCGTCGTCGGCGGGTGAGGGTTCCAGCCGTCCGGTTTGGCGGTGCCGCCGCCGGGAACCCGTCGCCCGGTCCCGGCCGACCCCGTGGGACCGGGCACGGCGGGTGCGGGCCCCGACCACGAGCAGCTACCGACCGGGGAGGGACCGTGGCCGTGAACCACCTGCCGACCGACCGACCGGCGCGCCGGCCGTTGCGGATCGCCATGGTGGTCCCGCCGTGGCTGTCGGTGCCGCCGCCGGGCTACGGCGGGCTGGAACAGGTGGCCACCGGCCTGGTGGACGCCCTCGTCGGCCGGGGTCACGCGGTGACCGTCTTCGGGGCGGGCCGGGAGCACGGGACCGCCGCCGAGTTCGTCTCCACCGTCCCCGAGTTGCAGTACGAACGCCTCGGCGAGGCGCTGCCGGAGCTGGCCCACCTGGCCCGGGTCAACCGGCGGGTCCGCGCGGCCGACTTCGACGTCGTGCACGACCACACCACCATCGGGCCGCTTATCGCCGGCCACCGGGCCGTGCCCACCGTGGCCACCGTGCACGGCAACCCCGTCGGCGAGTACGGCGACGTGCTCAGCGAGACCGACCGGGGGGTGGGGCTGGTGGCCATCTCGCACGCGCAGCGCCGGCTCAACCCGGGGCTGCCCTGGATCGGCACGGTGCACAACGCGATGGACGTCGGGGGGATCCCGCACAAGACCGCCCCCGGGCGGGGGCCGGTGCTCTGGCTGGCCCGGTTCAGCCCTGACAAGGGCCCGGACCTCGCGATCCGGGCGTGCCGGGCGGCCGGGCTGCCGCTGGTGCTGGCCGGCAAGTGCAACGAGCCCGCCGAGCACCGCTACTACGACCAGGTCGTCCGCCCCATGCTCGGTGAGGACGTCCGCGTGGTGCTCGACGCGGACCGGACGGAGGCGCTGCGGCTGCTGGTCGAGGCCCGCTGCCTGATCATGCCGATCCAGTGGGACGAACCGTTCGGCATGGTGATGGTGGAGGCGATGGCGACCGGCACGCCGGTGGTGGCGCTGGACCGGGGCGCGGTGCCCGAACTCGTCCGCCCCGGGACGACCGGCGTGATCTGCGAACACGTGGACGAGCTGCCCGGGGCGTTGCGCGCGGCCACGGACCTCGACCCGGCGGCCTGCGTCGCGCACGTGGCGGAGAACTTCTCGACGGAACGGATCGCCGCCGAGTACGAGGAGGTGTACCGCCGCTTCACGGCGGACGCCGCCCTGCCCGCCGTCCGGGAACGGGTGACGGCCCGCTGACCCGCCGGTCAGAGCCGCGCGGTTTCGAGCGCGGTGATCGCGCTGTCCAGCCGGCGGGCGTACGCGCCGCTGATGGCGCCCTCGCCGCGTCGGGTCGCGACTTTCTCGCGGAGCCGGTCGATGCGCTCGCCCAGGTCGGCCGCGCGGGTGCGGGCCGCGGCGGTCAGGTTGCGCAGCTCGTTGCGGAGGTCGAGGCCGACGTCCGCGCGGATGCCCCCGTCGTCGAGGCCGGTGCCGATCAGCCCGTCGAGCCGGTTGGCCGCCTCGATGAGGTCACCGGGCCGCGGCGCGGTCGGGGTCGGCTGCGGCGTGACAGGCGGGGCGGAGGCCCGGGGCGTCGCGGCGGGCGGCGACGCGACGGCCGCCGGGGTGGGGGAGGGCGTCGGGTCGGCCGGGCCCGTGGTGGGCAGCGACCGGGGCGGCGTGGTCTCCTCCTGCCGGATGGCCGGTACGACCAGCGCCACGCCGACGAGCAGCACCACCGGCACGATCAGCACCGGTCGCGGGACCGGGCGTCGGCGGCGCTCCCGGGCGCGGCGGGCGCTGCGGGACTCGCCGCCGTCGGGCTCCGCCGCGCCGGTGACGGGCCCGCCCGCGCCGCCCGGGTCCGCCGCGGCGGTGGG
>NZ_JBAKHV010000022.1:0-86640 GCF_036906775.1 Micromonospora sp. CPCC 205561
GACAACTCGACACGCGACTGCGCACCCTGCACACCGTGCGGCACCAACTTGCCCATGTCCGGCTTGTCGGCCTGCACGGCCACGGCGACCGTGGTGGGAGTGGTGGTGTCGGTGGAGTGGGTGTCGGTCAGCGGGCCGGCGGCCACACCACCGGCGAACGCCAGACCAGCAAGACCCAGAACGCTCTTACGCATGATCGTGTTCATCAGAGATGCTCCATTCGGGGGTCGGCACCCGCACGCCGGAAGGGGGATCGGCTTTCGCGCGGGTGCGAGCACCGTCGGCGCCCGTGAACTCAGGGGAATCTCCGGCATGCCGCGCCGGAGGCAAAAGATCAGATCGGCCGTCTCGACCGGAAGGGCCGTACCGGCGGGGCGGGGGAAACGCCCTCACGTCGGCCGGACCCTGTGCAACGACCACCGGCCCGCCAACATTCCGCCGGCCCCGGCAGGCACACCCACCCACCGGCGGGCCCTGCCTCGGTCGTACGCAGGGTGTAACGCCCCCACCCCCGCCACCATTCCGCCCCCACCATGCCCCCGGTCACAACCCGAACCGGACAAACCGCACGACGGTACCCCGTCAGCCCACCCGCCCCGGGCCGAACCGGACAGCCGCCACCAGACCGGACAGAGATCACGAGAAGCCCGGAGGCGACGGGTCGAAACATGGGCACGACAGTCCCTGGAGGGCGATCCCGTACCGAGATCACGCCAGGAACCGGGCTGGCGGACGTCGCGCGACCACCGACGGGGTGTGCCCCGCCGTGCCCGGCGCAGGGATCAAGCCTGACCGCCCGCAGCCGGACACGGCGGGCCACACCCCCACCACGACGCAACCGCAACCCCGCCACCGGCCCCGAACAGGGCCGCCCACGGCACGACGCAACCCCGCAACCCCGCCGTCGCGGCCGGGCACCGCTCAGCGCACCCCGTCGCGGTCCCGGCCGCCCCACGGCCCGTCGGAGTGGGCGCTGCGGTAGATGGTGCCCCGCCCCGTCGGGTCCGGCGCGTACGGCAGCGGGGCCGGCGGGACGGGCTCGGCGGCTACGACGTCCTCGGGCGCGCCGCGCCGGGCCCGGATGACGCGGGAGACCACGAACCAGCCGGCGCCCGCCACGCAGGCGACGATGACCACGTTCTGCAACACGCCGACGTAACCCTCGACCAGGTGCCAGTTGTCACCGAGCAGGTAGCCGGCCATCACGAAGGCGCTGTTCCAGATCAGGCTGCCGAGGGTGGTGTAGACCACGAAGGTCCACACGGGCATCCGCTCGACGCCGGCCGGAATGGAGATCAGGCTGCGGAAGATCGGGATCATCCGCCCGAAGAAGACGGCCTTGACGCCGTGCCGCAGGAACCACTCCTCGGTGCGGTCGACGTCGCTGAGCTTCACCAGCGGCAGCCGCGCCACGATCGCCCGGATCCGCTCCCGGCCGAGTGCGGCGCCGATCCAGTAGAGCGCGAGGGCGCCGAGCAGTGAGCCGAGCGTGGTCCAGAAGATGGCGCTGACCACGCTCATCCGGCCCTGGCCCGCGACGAACCCGGCCAGCGGCAGGATCACCTCGCTGGGGATCGGCGGGAAGAGGTTCTCCAGGGCCACGGCCAGACCCGCGCCGGGACCGCCGAGCCGCTCGACCAGGCCGGTGACGAAGCCGACCAGGCCGTCCTCGGGCGGCGCGGCCTCCCCGGTGGCGGAGCCGGAGGCGAGCAGGGCGTGCGCGGTACGAATCATGGCCCCCACGCTACGAACCGTTCCTGAGAGCCCGCCACGGGGCCGCCCCGGTTCCCGCCGGAGGGCGGGGACGGATGACCACAGAGGACGCCGACGCACCGCCCGACCGGGCGCGGCCCGCTGCACTAGGGTGCCCCTGTGACGTCCCGCACCACGATCGCCTCCCCGCCGCGCGGCACCGCCGCCCGGGTCCGGGGCGCGGTGCCCCTCCAGCCCCACGACGCGGCCCCGCCGGCCCGGAGCGCGGCCGTCCCGGCGGGGGCGGCCCGATGACCGGACGGGTGGCGCAGCTGTGGCGGTATCCGGTGAAGTCGATGCTGGGCCAGCGGTTGCGCGCCGCCGACGTCGGGCCGGCGGGGGTGGCCGGCGACCGGCGGCTGGCCCTGCGGCACCGGGACACCGGGCGGCTGGCCAGCGCGAAGCACCCGCGGATCTGGCGTGGCCTGCTCGCGTTCGGCGCGGCCGGCGCGGCACCCGACCCGGTACGGATCACGCTGCCCGACGGGCGCGTCGTGTCCAGCGTGGACGCCGACGTCGACGACGTGCTGTCCCGGGCGCTCGGCCACCCGGTGGCCCTGATCGACCGGCCGCCCGCCGGGGCCACCCTGGAGCGCGCCGACCCGGACGCGGTGCTCGCCGCCGGCATCACCGCCGAGGTGGCGGTGGCGGCCAACCCGCTCGGCGCGGCGGCCCCCGGCACCTTCTTCGACTTCGCTCCCGTGCACCTGGTCACCACCGCCACCCTGACCCGGCTGGCGACCGAGCTGCCCGGCGGCACCGTCGAGGTGGCCCGCTACCGGCCCAACCTCGTGCTCGACGTCGACGCGGACGGCTTCGCCGAGAACGACTGGGTCGACCGGGAGCTGCGGATCGGCCCCGAGTTCGTGCTGCGCGTACTCGCCCCGACCCCACGCTGCGCGGTGCCGACCCTGGCGCACGGGTCGCTGCCCCCGCAGCCCGAGGCGCTGCGCGTCCCGGCCCGCCTCAACCGGGTCGCGCCGGTGCCGCAGCTGGGTCCGCAGCCGTGCGTGGGCGCGTACGCGCTGGTGGTGCGGGGCGGCCGGGCGGCCGAGGGCTCCCCGGTCGAGCTGGGCTGAACCGCTCAGTCGTCGTCCTCGTCGTCGCCGGACGGGGCGGTGTCGACGCGGTCCAGCAGGGCGTCGAGCCGCTCCGCGGTCTCGGGCGGGAGCTGTCCCTCCTCGGCCGCCTCGGCGACGCGCTTGCGCAGCTGCTCGACCCGCTTGGCCCGGTCCTTCTCCCGGTCCCGGCCGAGGTCCGCGAGCCTGTCCCGCAGTCCCTCGACCGTCTTGCGGTCGATCTCGCCCCGGGCCTGCGCCCAGGCGAGCACCGCGAGGAACTCGGCGGCGACCTGCCGGAACCCGACCGGTTGGGGTCGGGCGGTGGTCGGTGGCGCGGCCGTCGTCGGGGACGGTGGCGTCGGCCTGGCGGAGGGCGGGGTCCCGGCCGGCGTGCCGGCGGCGGAGGAGGCCACCGACGGCGACGGTTTCCCGCCGTCGTCCAGGACCACCATCCCGACGAGCCCGACGAGCAGTGCGACGCCGGCGGCGACCAGCACGGTGAGCGAACGGTCCCGTGACGTCCCCGGGCCGCCGGTGGGGGCCGGGCGGCCGGCTCGGGCGGCCACCGGGGTCCGCCCGCCCGTCTGGCCGGGATACGACACTCCCGCACGTCCGGCGCCGGCGGGTTCGCGGCCGGGGGACGGCAGCGAGCGCTCCACCAGCGTGGCCGGATGCGCCGCGGCGTCGCGCGGGGCCGGCGGTACGGCGGCGGGCGGGTCGGCGCCGAAACGGGTCGCCTCGGCCGGCGCGCCCGCGCCGAGGCGGGCGGCCAGCTGGGCCGCGGTCGGCCGGCGGGCCGGATCGGTGGCGAGGCAGGCCAGGGTCAGCTCGGCGACGTCGGCCGGCAGCCCGGCGACGCGCGGTGGCGGAACCGGGGGGTGCCCGGCGTGCACCTCCAGCGCGTCCTCCCAGCTCCGCACGGACAGCGGGGCCCGGCCGGTGAGGGTGCGGTAGAGCAGCGCCCCGAGGGCGTAGACGTCGCTGGCCGGGTTCGGCGGCCCGGGTCGCATCCGTTCCGGTGCGAAGTAGGCGGGCGTACCCATCAGCAGCTCGCCGGTCTGCCCGGCGAGGGGGTGGTGCGGGCCGGCGAGCGCGGCGATGCCGAAGTCGAGCACCTTCGCGCCGGTCTCGGTGAGCATGACGTTGCCGGGCTTGACGTCGCGGTGTACGACGCCGATGCGGTGGGCGGCGGCGAGCGCGGCGGCGATCTGACCGGCCGTCCGCACCGCCTCCGGCCAGGGCAGCGGGCCGGCGGCGAGCCGGTCGGCGAGGTTCGCCCCCCGCACCAGCTCCATCACCAGGTACGGCACGACCGCACCGCCGGGCAGCGTCGCCTCGCCGTAGTCGTACACCTGGGTGACGTGCGGGTGGGTCAGCCGCGCGGCGGCGCGCGCCTCGCGCTGGATCGTGGCCCGCAGGTGCGGGTCGGTGGCGAACTCGCGGGTGAGGGCCTTGACCGCGACGGGGCGGTGCAGCACCTCGTCGTCGGCGCGCCACACCTCGGACATCCCGCCGAGGCCGATGCGTTCGCGCAGGATGTAGCGGTCGTGCAGCCGCAGGGCGGGCGTGAACGGCGACATAGCCGTTCAGTCTGCCCTGCCGGCGGGGGTACCGGCCAGTGCGGGGCCGCCGCAGGCTCGCGCCCGCGACGGCCGACCCGGCGGGGTCAGGAGCAGCGCGGCACCGCGGCGACCGGCGGCGGCTGGATCCGGTCGGCGAGCCGGCGCAGGAGAGCGGCGGCGGCCAGCCGGGCGGGGGTGAGGCGCGCGGCGCGGGGCCGCTCCGCGCGGACCGGGGCGCCGGGCCGGGCGGAGTTGACGTGCCGGTGCACCGCGTCGACGGCGAGGAGGAAACCGGTGGGCTGTTCCATGCTCAGCTCCTTGGGGCGGGTCCGGTGGACGACCGGACGACGAGTGTGGTGGGCAGCAGGACGTGTCCGGCCGCCGGGTCGGCGGGCGAGTCGAGCAGGAGCCGGGCGGCGATGCGCCCCTTCTCCTCCGCGGGTTGCCGCACGGTGGTGAGGCCCGCCGAGGCTGCCTCGGCGATGTCGTCGAAGCCGGTGACCGAGACCGGCGGACCGCCGGCCTCCGCGAGGGCGTCGAGGACGCCGAGGGCGAGCACGTCCGAGCCGGCGAGCACGGCCGTGGGGGGCTCGGGCGCGGCTAGCGCGGCGGCGACGGCCGCGGCGCCGGCGGCGCGGCTGTTGTCGGCGGCGGCGAGCAGGGTCAGCTCCGACCAGGCGACGCCGACCTCGGCGAAGGCGTCGGCGAACCCGGCGAGCCGCGCCCGGGTGGTGGGGTGGGCCACGTCGGCCACGTCGGCGAGGCGGAGCGCGCCCGGCGCCGCGCCGGGCCGGACGGCGTCGCCGAGCAGCGCGACCCGCCGGTGCCCCAGGCCAACCACGTGTTCGGCGACGTCCCGGGCGGCGGCGCGCTCGTCGATGCCGACGTAGCGGTCGTCCGGGCCGGCGTCCTCGCGGGGCGCGGTGGTGACGACGGGCAGGCCCCGCTCGCGCAGCACGTCGACGACCCAGCCCTCGTCGCCCACGCAGTAGACGCAGAAGCCGTCGACGGCCGCGTCCTCCACGGCCCGCCGCGCGGCCGCCTCGTCGGCCGGCAGCGGCACGAGCAGCAGGCTGGTGCCGTACCGCTCGGCGGCCTCCGCGACGCCGGCCAGGAAGCGGATGGCGAAGGGGTCGGTGAAGGCGTACGACAGCCGCGACTCGAACAGCACCCCGACGGCGCCGACGTAGCCCCGCCGCAGCGATCGGGCGGTGGGGTTGGGGCCCGGGTAGCCGAGCTGCCGCGCGGCCTGCATGATCCGCTGGCGCAGGGCGGCGGAGAGCTGGTCGGGCCGGCTGTAGGCGTTGGAGACGGTGCTGCGGGAGACGCCGACCGCGTCCGCGACGTCCTGGAGTGTCGGCTTCACCGCGCCTCCTCTGCATCGATTCAGACTGGATCGATGCAGAGGCTAGCCGGAGGGGCTCGGAGTCGTCAACGCCGTAGCGCGCGGACCCGCACCGAGGCCGCCCGGCGCCGGGCCGGCGGTGAGCACCGGGCCGGGACCGCCGACGCGGCTCCTCCATCCCCGCGGCACCGGACCGGCCCCGACCGTCGGGGCGGCAGGAGGCGCAGACAGGTCGGCGAGGCGGGCCGGCAGAGGCGGTCGGGGCCGGCAACAGCGGAGGACGGGCCGGCGCGGACAGGCCGGCGAGGCGGGCCGGCGGAGGTGGCCGGCCCGCGGGCAGGGCGGGTCAGCGCTTGCGGGCCACCGCGCCGTACATGCTGACCTCGGGCGGCGTCGGGCGGGGCTGCGGCGCGTCCTCGGCGCGCCACTCGGCGACCGAGGTGACGCCCGGCTCGATCAGCTCCAGCCCGTCGAAGAACCGGGTGAACTCCCCCAGCGTGCGCAGGTTGATCAGGCCGTGCGGGCCGTCACCCCGGGCGGCGGCCTTCGCCTCCTGCGCCACGTGCGGGGGCAGGTAGTCGTGGGTGGCGTGCGAGGCCGCCAGGTAGCTGCCCGGCGGCAGCGCGTCGAGCAGCCGGGTGACCACGGCGTACGGGTCGTCGTCGTCGCCGACGAAGTGCAGGATCGCCACCAGCATCAACCCCACCGGGCGGGACAGGTCGATGGTGCGCAGCAGATCGGGGTGGCCAAGGATCCGCTCCGGGTCGCGCAGGTCGGCGTCGATGTAGGCCGTGGCGCCCTCGGGCGAGCTGCTGAGCAGGGCCCGGGCGTGCGCGAGCACGATCGGGTCGTTGTCGACGTAGACGACCCGCGACTCGGGGGCGATCGCCTGGGCGACCTCGTGGGTGTTGTCGGCGGTCGGGATGCCGGTGCCGACGTCGAGGAACTGGCGGATGCCCGCGTCGCGGGCGAGGTGGCGCACGGCGCGCTGGAGGAACCGGCGGTTCTCCAGGGCGGCGGTGCGGATGGTCGGGAAGGACGCCGCCACCATGTCGCCCGAGTCCCGGTCGGCCTGGAAGTTGTCCTTGCCGCCGAGCCAGTAGTTGTACCGGCGCGCCGGGTGGGCGACCGAGGTGTCGATGCGGTCACTCGGGCTGGCGGAGCCGGAAGTCGTTCCCGCGGCATCGGTGGTCAAGGCAGCCTCCACGACTCTGCGCCAGCAACGACCGGTGGCGTCCGTCCACTGTCGTCGGTCGGCGACCATGGTAGCCGTAGCGCCGTCGGGGCGAGACCCGCCGTCGGTCAGCGCGGGTAGAGCTCGTCCAGGATCCCGCCGAGGATCTCCGGCGTACGCTCCGGCGGATCGGCCTCCACGCAGAGCCGTTCCATCGCCACCGCGTAGTAGTCGAGATCGTCGCGCTTGTCCAGGTAGAGGGCGCTGGTCAGCTGTTCGATGTAGACGATGTCGGGCAGCTCCTGGTCGCCGAAGCGCAGGATGGTGAACGCCCCACCCGCGGCCGCGTGCCCGCCGGCGGCGAACGGGATCACCTGGAGCCGGATGTTCGGCGACTTGGTCGCCTCGATCAACGCCGCCACCTGGCCGCGCATCACCTCCGGCCCGCCGATCGGTCGGCGCAGCGCGGCCTCGTCCACCACCGCCCAGAGCTGCGGCGGGTCCGGGCGGTACAGCAGCCGCTGGCGCTGCATCCGCAACGCCACCCGGCGCTCGATCTCGGCCGGCGCGGCCCGCCCGTGACCGAGCATCACCACCGCGCGGGCGTACTCCCGGGTCTGGAGCAGGCCGGGGACGAACTGGACCTCGTAGCTGCGGATGAGCGCGGCGGCGGCCTCCAGGCCGAGGTACGACTGGAACCAGCTCGGCAGCACGTCGCCGTAGCGGTGCCACCAGCCGGGGCTGTTGGCGTCGCGGGCGAGCTTGAGCAGGGCCTCCCGCTCCTCGGCCGCGGTCACGCCGTAGAGGGTGAGCAGGTCGGCGACGTCACGCTCCTTGAAGCCGACCCGGCCCAGCTCCATCCGGCTGATCTTCGACTCGGAGGCGCGGATCTCCCAGCCGGCGCCCTCGCGGGTCACCCCGCTGGACTCGCGCAGCCGGCGCAGCTGGGCGCCGAGCAGCATGCGCAGCACGGTCGGGCCGGTGGCCGAACCGCCCTCGGCGGGAACGCTCGTCACTGCCGACCTCCGCATGCCGGATCGTGCCGGCCAGGTGCCCCCGCGCGGCCGACGTGTAAGCATGCCATGAACCGTGAGTGAGGCGTACTCCCTCGGTGCGGAGAACTGGTCCCGTCGGCGGGACGACGCTCAGGCGATCAGATCGTCGAAGTCGCCGTCGCGGGCGCCGAGCACGAAGGCGGCGATCTCGTCCACCGTGTAGATCAGCGCCGGCCCCTCGGGATGCCGGGAGTTCCGCAGGGCGATGCCGGCGCCGCCGGGCAGTTCGGCCAGCTCGACGCAGTTGCCGCTGGGGTTGCTCCGGCGGCTCTTCTGCCAGTGGAGCGGGGGCAACTGGTTGGTGGGAACGCCGTTCGGAGGCTGTTGCATTGACGTCTTTCTCTCGCGAGCCCTCGCCGAGGCCGCGCGGCGGGCCGGTGAGGGGCGCACGGTATCGACGAGAGGCTTTCCTGCACGTGCATCTGCTATTGCATCTGCATCGGACAGCGAGCATGATAACGCACGTGATCGGTACCCATCCGTTCACGCAGAGTTACCAAACCTGGGCTGCCACCAGGGAGGACACGACCCGGCACGGGGCGGGGTGCACCGCGCGCGGGAACCGGAGACATCGTGGTGATGGGAGGTCCCGTGCCGGATCCGTTGACCATCGCGTCCGGCATCTGCGCCGCGGGGGCCCTCGTCACCTCCTGGCAGCTCCGGCGGCGGGCGATCGAGGCCGAGGTGGAGATCCGACACCTGCAGGCCGAACTCGCCGCCGAACGGCACGCCGCCAGCCACGACCCCCTCACCGGCCTGCCCAACCGGCGGGCCTTCTACCGGCTGGCCGGCACGCTGCTCACCGACGCGGCCGGGGAGCCGCTGATCGCGGTGATCCTCGACCTGGACGACTTCAAGCAGATCAACGACCGCTACGGGCACGCCGCCGGCGACCAGGTGCTGGTCAGCGTCGCCGAGCGGCTCGCCGCCTTCGCCGGCGACAACCTGGTCGCGCGGCTCGGCGGCGACGAGTTCGCCGGCCTGCTGACCACCCCGACGGTCGACCGGCGCTGGATCGAGCACGCCACCCGGCGGCTCTGCGAGAGCCTCGCGGCACCGATCCCGCTGGGCGGGCTCAGCGTCCGGGTGACCGCCTCCGTCGGGCTCGCCCCGGTCACCGGGCCGGGGCAGCTCACCGAGGCGCTCGGCCGGGCCGACGCCGCGATGTACCGGGCCAAGAGCCTCGGCGTGGCCCGCCAGCCCCGCCAGCTGGTCGACACCGCCCACCTGGCGGAGCTCTGAGCGCGCCCGGACGTGTCCCGCGTCGGTTGCCGGGTATGCCGGCGGGTCAGCACGGCGCCGGTCGAGAGGAGCCACCGTGGCGGACATCCGGGCCCTGGTCCTGAACTGCACCCTCAAGCGCTCCCCCGCCCCGTCGAGCGCCGAGGTGCTCGGGCGCGAGGTGCTCGACGCCCTCGCCGAGCAGGGCGTGGCGGGCGACCTGGTCCGGGTCGTCGACCACGACGTGCGCTTCGGGGTCTCCGTCGACGAGGGCGACGGCGACGGCTGGCCGGCGATCCGGTCCATGCTGATGGCCGCGCGGATCCTCGTCGTCGCGACGCCGATCTGGCTCGGCCAGCCGTCGGCGGTCTGCAAGATGGTCCTCGAACGGCTCGACGCCGAGCTCTCGGAGACCGACGCCGAGGGGCGGCTGCTCACCTACGGCAAGATCGGCTCGGTCGCTGTGGTCGGCAACGAGGACGGCGCGCACCACACCATCGGCCAGGTGCAGCAGGCCCTCAACGAGGTGGGGTTCACCTGCCCCGCGGCCGGCGCCACCTACTGGGTCGGCGAGGCGCTGCACAAGGTCGACTACGTCGACGCGCGGCCCAAGCCCGACACCACCGGGCGCACCACGGAGGCGCTGGCGGTCAACAGCGCGCACCTGGCGCGGGTGCTGGCCGAGCGGCCGTACCCGCCGCCGGACTCGCACGCCGCGTCGGTCGGCCCGAGCCGCGAGCCGTCCTGACGCTCAGCGCCAGCCGTAGCCGGCGCGCAGCGCCTGCCCGACCCGGTCGAAGCGGGCGCGGTCCAGCACGGCGCCCTCCCGGCGGATGCTGTCCTCCCGCATGGTCAGTACGCGGTCCAGCCGCACCCAGCTCGGCCGGTTGTCCCGGTCCCACCCGCCGGGGCCGAGGGAGAGCCAGTGCCGCTGACCGTCGCGCTCGCCCTGGCTGGAGAGCATCAGCCCGTACAGGGTCCGGCTGTGCCGGCCCACCACCAGCACCGGGCGGTCCTTGCCCTGGCGCGGGTCGTCCTCGTACGGCACCCAGGTCCACACGATCTCGCCCGGGTCGGCGTGCCCGTCGGGTTCGGGGGCGTACGCCAGCTGCCGACGTTGCAGCGCGGCGACCTGGCGGGGCCGGGCGACCCGCGCGGGGCCGGGCCCGGGCCGGCGCGGTGACGGGAGGACGCCGCCGATGCGGGCCGCCACACTCCTGAGAAGACCTGCCACGACCGGCAGCCTATCCCCCACCGGCCCGCCGGCCCCGGTCGGGACAATCCGGTGGACCGGGCCCGGTCGATCCCTCATGATCGGCCGATGTCGGTCCCCGCCCACCAGGTCCGCGCCCGCTTCACCGCCGACACCGTGACCGTGTACCAGGCGTACCCGCCGTGGATCGCCCGCCCGGCGCTGGCCGCCGGCCGCTTCGTGCCGCCGTTCAGGCGGGAGCGGATGACCTGGATCAAGCCCTCGTTCCGCTGGATGATGTACCGCTGCGGGTGGGGCGGGAAGCCCGGTCAGGAGCGGGTGCTGGCCGTCGAGATCACCCGCGCCGGCTTCGAGTGGGCGCTGGTCAACTCGTGCCCGAGCAGCTTCGACCGGGCCCTCCACCCCGACCGGGAGGCCTGGTCGCGGCGGCTGCGGGTCAGCCCGGTGCGGGTGCAGTGGGACCCGGAACGGACGCTGCGCCTGGCCCCGCTGCCGCACCGGTCCCTCCAGGTCGGGCTCGGCGGCGAGGCGGTGCGCCGGTACGTCGACGAATGGCTGGTCCGCATCGCCGACGTGACGCCGACCGCCCACGCGGTGCGCGCCGCGCTCGACGCCGGCGACGACACCGCCGCCGAGGCGCTGCTGCCCCCGGAGCGCCCGTACCCGCTGCCGCCCGACGTGGCCGCCGTGATCGGCGCGACGGCGGTGCCGTGAGCCGGGCGACGGCGCGGATGGCCGGGACGCCCGTACGCCCTGGCGCGTGTTTGACTGGGGGCGTCGGTGCCGGCACGGACGGGGACGGTGGCGGGTGATCTTCGAGGGGCGGACGCGGAGCCTGGCCGCGGAGCCGACGGCGGTCGGCCCGGCCGGGACCCGCGCCCGCCCACGGACCGTGGGCGCGGCGGCCGTCGCCCTGGTCCTGCTGGCCGCCCCCGCCGGTTGCGCCGGCGGCGGGCCCCCGGAGCCCCCGCCCGCCGGCGCCGCGTCCGGCACCGCCGCCACGGGTCCGTCCCCGACGCCCGCCGCGCCGACGGTCCAGGTCCGCGACGACCTGGCGGGCCTGTTCCGGCAGGCCGGCCTCCGGGGCACCTTCGTGATGTACGACGTGACGGCCGGGCGCGTCGTCATGGTCGACCGGGAACGGGCCGAGCGGCGGTCCGTCCCCGCCTCGACGTTCAAGATCCCGCACAGTCTCATCGCGCTGGAGACCGGCGTGGTGCGCGACGAGCGGGAGAAGGTGCCCTACGGCGGCCGGCCGCAGCGCGTCGCCGCCTGGGAGCGGGACATGGGGCTGCGCGACGCGGTCCGGGTCTCCAACGTGCCGGTGTTCCAGGAGCTGGCCCGCCGCATCGGGCCGGACCGGGAGCGGGAGTGGCTGCGCCGGCTCGGCTACGGCAACGGCCAGGTCGGGCCGGCCGTGGACCGGTTCTGGCTGGACGGGCCGCTGGAGATCTCGGCCGACGAGCAGGCGCGGTGGCTGGCCCGGCTGGCCCGGGGCGAGCTGCCGGCCCACCGGGGGCACCAGGCCACCGTCCGGGACATCCTACGGCTGGAGCGCACCGCCGGTTACGCCCTCCACGGCAAGACCGGCCAGACGGATGCCACCGATCCCGGCACCGGATGGTGGGTCGGCTGGGTCGAGCGCGGCGAGCGGCTGTACTGCTTCGCGCTGAACGTGGACGTCCGCACGGACGGCGACGCCGGCAAACGCCTGCCGTTGGGCCGGCAGCTGCTGCACCGCCTAGGCGCGCTGCCCGCCCCCTGACCGTCCGCCCACGGAGGAGCCCCGATGGCCGACGCCGACACCGGATTCCACAAGATCATCCCGACGCTGCCCGTACGCGACGTGTCGGCGTCGGTCCGCTACTACGTCGACACGCTCGGCTTCACCCTCGGCGGCCGCACGGGCGAGGAGTTCGCCTCGGTGTTCCGGGGCGAGGTCGCCGAGGTGAACATCTACCTGCGGCGCTGCCCGGGCGGGTTCACCCCGGCGGAGTGCTTCGTCATGGTCACCGATCCCGACGCGCTGCACGCCGCGTACGCCCGGCGGAACGCGACCGTGGTCGAGCCGCCCCGGGACACCGGGTGGGGATACCGGCAGTTCACCGTCGCGGATCCGGACGGCCACCGGCTGCACCTGTTCCGCCACCTCGACCGGGCGTGAGGCGTTCCCGGTCGAGGACGGCGCACCTGCCGCACCACCCACCAACGCCGCCGGCTTCGCGACGGTCCGGGGCCACGGGACGGAACCGGCAGGGGCGCGGGGCAGCTCGCCGGCGCGGCGGAGAAGTCGGTTGCCGCAGCCGGGCGGCTCCGCGATGGTGTCGTCCATGACGTTCTGACGGGCAGCATCCCCATCGCCGAGGCGCGCGGCACCGACCCGGTGTCGTGGTGCCGTCCGTCCATTCCCGTTTCAGCGAGAAGCGAGCGTCCTTGTCTCAGCACCAGTCCCCGCCGCAGTCCACCCCGGCCACCGTCACCGTGTTCGCCTCCCCCACGAGCTGGATCGAATCCGAGGCCCTGACGCAGTGCCGGCAGGTGGCCGCCCTCCCCGGCATGATCCATGTCGCCGCCATGCCGGACCTGCACCCGGGCAAGGGCGCTCCCGTCGGCGCCGCCATGGCGTCGACCGTGTTGTACCCGTTCCTGGTGGGCTCCGACATCGGCTGCGGCATCGCCGTGTTCCCCGTCAGGCTCAAGCGTGCCGTGCCGGAGCGGCTCGCCGCCCGGTTCCCCGACCTCGACCGCCCGCTCGACCCCGAGCGGGACACCGACGACCCCGCCTGGGCCGTCCTGGCGGGCGACGTCCCCGCCGGTCACGTCGACGGACTCGGGACGGTCGGTCGGGGCAACCACTTCGTCGAGCTGGCGCGCGTGGCCACGGTCCTCGAACCGGCGCACGCGAGCCGTCTCGGGCTCGACGCCGGCGACCTCGTGCTCATCGTGCACACCGGCTCCCGGGGCCTGGGCGAGCGGATCCTGCGGGCGCACACCGAGCTCCACGGCGCGGGTCCCGCCCCTGATCCCGCCGCCTACCTGGCGGCGCACGACGACGCCGTACGGTGGGGCTCGCTCAACCGGCGGCTGCTGGCCGCCCGGGTCGCCCACGCCCTGGGGGCCGAGCCCACCGCGCCCGTCGTCGACCAGTGCCACAACCTGGTGGAAATCCACGACGGGATCTACCTGCACCGCAAGGGCGCGGCGCCGGGCGACGGCCGCGACGTGCTCGTCGCCGGCACCCGGGGCACCGCCTCCTACCTCGTTGCCGCGCACGCCGGTCCGGACGCCAACCACTCGGTGGCGCACGGCGCGGGCCGCAAGATGTCCCGCGCCGACGCCCTGCGTCGCAGCCGGGCCAAGCACACCGTCGAGGAGCTGCGGCGCACCCCGGTGGGTTCGCTGGTGGTGTGCGGCGACCGCCAACTGCTCTTCGAGGAGGCGCCCTCGGCCTACAAGCGCATCGAACGCGTGATCACGGATCTCGTCGACCACGACCTGGCCACGCCCGTGGCCAGCACGGTCCCCCTGGTCACCTACAAGACTCCCGACGCCGCGCCCGCCAGCCGGCCCGAACGCCGCGACGACCGCCGCGGGCGGGGCCGGTCATGAGCCCGCACCTGCTCATGTCCGCCGGGCGGGGCCCGCGGGAGTGTGCCTGGGCGCTGGCCCGGCTGCTGCACCGCCTGGAAGCCGAGGCCGCCCGAGGGGGCGTGACGACCCACCGGGTCCAGACCGTGCCCGGCGACCGTCCGGACACCTACCGATCCGTCCTGATCCGGATCTCCGGCGGCGACGCCGAGGCGTTCGTCCCCTCGTGGACCGGCACCCTGTGCTGGCAGGCCCCCAGTCCCAACCGGGCGAGCACCGGCCGGAAGAACTGGTACGTCGTCGCCCGACCGTGCCAGCTCGACAGCCCGGCCACGGCGTTCGCGGAGGCGGACGTCGACGTCGTGGCGTGCCGTACCGGTGGCCCCGGGGGTCAGCACCGGAACAAGGCCAGCACGGCGGTACGGGCGACCCACCGGCCGTCGGGCATCGTCGTCGTGGTCGACACCGAACGGCAGTTCAGCCTGAACCGCCGCCTCGCCCTCCAGCTGCTGCGCCGACGGATCGCACACGACGACGAGACCGCCGAGCGGGCCGCCGTCACCGCCCGGTGGCGCATCCACGACGAACTCGTCCGCGGCGACCCCAGCCGCGTCGAACGCCCGGAACCGTCGGGGCGGGAGCCGGCCCCGAGGCAGCGGACGCGCCGGGGCGACCGGTCGCGTGACGCGAACGGGCCGAACGCTAGGTGAGGCAGGCGAGGAGTTCCCGGTAGGCGTCGTCCACCCTGCCGTACTCGGTGCGCACCACCCTGGTCCCGGGCCGGGCGGCGACGAGCGTGACCAGCCGGTCGTACATCGCCGCCAGCTCGGTGGTGCCGCCCTGCCGGTCGAGCATGCGCTGTGCGTCGAGGTGCGCCGGGTCCGCGGAGGTGCGGCCGCGTTCGGCGAACCGCCGCAACGCGTTCTCCTTGCTGTCGAGCAGCACGATCTCGTGGAACCCGGCGCCGGTGTCGTGTGCCACGCGCTCGGCCTGTTCGATGAACTCGGGGCGGCCCAGGAACTGCGGGACGATCACGTCGTGGCCGCCGCCCAGGTGGGTACGGGCCGCCGCCAGCGCGACGGCGCGGGCGAGGAGGCCGGCGGGACCGGCCTGGTCGCGCCACCGCCCGATGAGCTCGCGGATCCGGTCGATGTCGAGGTCGAGCGCGAGCGGGTGGTCCTCGACGTACCTGCGGGCCAGCGTCGACTTGCCGCACCCGGGCGGTCCGTTGAGCACGATCAGCCGTGGCACGGACGCGGCGGCCGGACGGTCGGGGGTCATCACGGGCCTCCTGGATCGGCCCGAGGCCGGGCGGGCGGGGGGGCGCCCACGATGCTACGTCCGTCCGCCGGCCGGGGGCGGCGGGACCGGCGGTGGGGGTGACGGCGCGACGCCGAGGGGGCACAGTGAAGCGGTGACGACCGACATCAGCGCCGCCGTGGCCCGCTACGCCGACCGCCTGCACACCGTGACCGGCGCCGGGCACCACGTCGCCTCCCCGCTCGGCGCCTGGCTTCTGCTGGCGCTCGCCGCGCCGGCGGCCACCGGCCCGGCCCGTGCGGCGCTGGAGGAGTCGCTCGGCACCGACGCGGAGGCCGCCGCGCACGCGGCCCGTTCCCTGCTGTCGGCCCCACACCCCCTGGTGCCCTCGGCGACCGCGTTCTGGCAGCGGCCGGGGATCGCGACGGCCGGGCTCGACGGCTGGCGCGCCGGCCTGCCCGAGGCCACCGCGACCGGGCCGCTGCCGGCGCAGGCCGGCCTCGACGCGTGGGCCCGCGAGCACACCCTCGGCCTCATCGAGGCGTTCCCGCTGACGGTCACGCCCCGGGTGCTACTGGTCCTGGCCAGTGCCCTGGCGACCCGGATCTCGTGGGCGCAGCCGTTCGAGGTGGCGCCGGCCGGCGCGCTCGGGCCGGCCAGCGGGTGGGCCGGGCGGCTGGGTCGGGTCCTGCGCAGCCCGGAGCACGGCCACCGCTGCTGGCTCGCCGACACCGCGCGGGCCGGCACCGTGGCCGTGCACGCCGCCACCGCCCGGGCCGAGGGTGCCGCCGGGCTGCTGGTGGTCTCCGTCGCGGCGGCACCCGACGTGGCGGCCGGGGACGTCCTCGCCGCCGCCCACGAGACGGCCGCCGTCGCCGCCGGCACGCCGGAGGACGACCTGCCGCAGGGGCGGCGTTCCCTGTTCGACGTCCCGCTTGGCGACGGCCCGCTCTGGACGCTGCGGGAGGAGCCGACCCGCACCTACGCGCCGGACGGCCGACAGGAGCGGGCCACGGCGGTGCTGCCCTGCTGGTCGGCCCGCAGCCGGCACGAGCTGACCGCGCCCGAATCGGGATTCCCGGCCGTCGCTCGGGTCTTCGGCGAGCTGCTGGACGCCCCCGGGGCGGAGTTCGAGGCGGCGCAGGCGGCGGTGGCCCGCTACGGCCGCTACGGCTTCGAGGCGGCCGCCGTCACCGGCTTCGCCACCCTCGCCAGCCTGCCGCCGGAGGGGGTGGCCCGGGTCGCCGAGCTGCGCTTCGGCCACCCGTACGCCGTCGTGGCGGTCGCCACCGAAGCGCGCACCGGCGGCGCGCCCGGCCCGTGGCACGGCGTGCCGGTCTTCTCCGCCTGGGTCGCGGAGCCGGAGGAGCTGCCGGAGGTCGACGTCGCGGACCGGTACGGCGAGTGACCGCGGGGGCGGGCCGTCAGCGCCCGGCGAGGGCTCCGGGGGCGTGCGGTTCGGCCATCGCGACAGCGATCTTGCGGGGGCCGGTGAACGGCTCCCGGCCGTGCGCGGCGGTCATGTTGTCCACCACCAGCACGTCGTCGCGCTGGTAGTCGAAGCGGACGCTGGCCGCCCGGTAGGCGCCCCGCAGGTGCTCGACGACCTCGGCGGGAATCTCGACGCCGTCGCCGTAGTAGGTGTTCGCGGGCAGCCCGTCGGTGCCGAACATGGCCAGCAGTCCCTCCTGGAGGTCCTTGGCCAGGGTGCTCACGTGGAAGAACGTGGCGTGGTTGAACCAGCGCGGGGTGTCCGAGCCGGGCCGGCGGTGCACGGCGTCGCGCACCGCGCGGGTACGCAGCCCGTCGGAGCCCCGCCACTGCACCTCGATCCGGTTCGCCGCCGCGTACGCCTCGACCTCGGCGCGGTCGTCGGTGCCGAACACGTGCTGCCACGGGGTGCCGAAGTCGGGGTGGAAGTTGCGCACCACCATCCAGCGTCGACGGGCGAACTCCTCGCGTACCGCCGGGTCGATCTCGGCGTACACGCGGCGGACGTCGGCGAGCGGGGTGGCGCCCTGGGTGTGCGGCGGGGTGATGCAGTAGAAGAACAGCGTCAGCGGCCAGCGGGCCTGGTACGAGTTCTCGTTGTGCAGGAAGATCTCCTCGTTCGGCGGGTAGTCGGTCGAGGTGTAGACCCGCCCGGCGATGGCGTGCCGGGGCGACGAACGCTCGGTGTAGACCAGCGGCTCGCCGGAGAGCGCCCGTACCGCCCGGTCGAAGCCCTCGACGCCACCCACGTCGAAGCCGCGGAACAGCAGGGCGCCGTGCTCGACCAGGCGGGCGCGCAGTTCCGCGCGGCGGGCGGCGATCAGCTCGGTCAGCTCGCGGCCGTCGTTCTCGACGACCATCGGCGGGGTGGCGATCCCGTCACTCATGTTCTCTGCTCCTGTCGTCGCCCGCCGTCCCGGCGCGGGGGTCGCGGGGAAGGCGATGGGTGCCGGCCGGCGCGGCCCCGCCGGTGGGGCCAGTCACCCGCGGTGCCGGCGCGCGGACGCGTCGGCGAGGGCGGCGGTCAGGTCGGCCCCGATCGCGGCGAGCAGCTCGGGCAGCCGCTCGTTGAGGAAGAAGTGCCCGCCGTCGAGCTCGTGCAGGGTGAAGCCGGCCGCGGAGTGCTCCCGCCAGCCCTCGCTCTGCTCCCGGGTCACGCTCTGGTCGTCGCGTCCGCTGAACGCCACGATCGGCATCGGCAGCGGCTCGCCGGGGACGTAGCGGTAGCCGTCCACCCGGTCGAAGTCGGCGCGCAGCAGGGGCAGCAGCAACTCGACCAGCTCGGGATAGTCGAGCAGCCCCGCCGGTAGCCCGCCGCCGGCCACCAGCCGGTGCAGCAACTGCTCGTCGTCCATCCGGGACAATCCGTCGAAGTGGCTCGGCCCGCTGAGGTGCGGGGCGCGGGCACCGCCGACGTAGAGGCGCAGCGGCAGCGGGCACCCGGCGCGACGCAGCTCGCGCACCACCTCGAAGCCGACCCGGCCGCCCATCGAGTGGCCGTAGATCGCGTACGGGCCGCGGGCCCGGTCGCCGATGGCGCGGGCGACGTCGGCGACGTCGAACACCGGGTCCTCGCTGATCCGGTTCTCGCGGCCCGGCAACTGCACCGGCAGCACCTCCACGTCCGCCCCGAGCCCCTCCTGCCAGCTGCGGAAGACACTGGCGCCCCCGCCCGCGTAGGGGAGGCAGAACAGCTGGACCGGCGCCGGATGCGGGCCGCCGGCGGAGAGGAACCAGGTCACCGCGCGCCTTTCAGAGAGGGGTCGGTCCAGTGCCGGTGGCGCTGGGCCGGGGGGGGTGGCGCGGCCCGCCAGCACCGGACGGCACCGTGGGGTGCGACGCCTTCCGGTGCTGGCGGCCGGCCGCGATCGGGCCACCCGCGAGTCTCCGCGAGCGGCCTCATGATCTGCCTATAGATTCACGATGAGAGCAGCATAAGGGCCGATGCCCGCGCGCCGAGGTCCCTACCCGCCGCGGTGACCGGGCGGTGCCGCGACGGCCGGTCAGGCCTCGTCCGGCCGGGGGATCGGCTGGGTCATGCCGTCGAAGTCGCGGGGCAGCCGGGCCACCATCTCGCGGAACTCGTCGACGGTGACCGCCGCCCGCAGGGTGGCGAAGACGGCGCCCGTCCCCGTTCGGGCCGTGGCCTCGTCCGTGCCGGCGCGCTCCCCCACCCGGCGCACGAACTCCGCCGGGCCGGACGCCGACGGCGGACCGTCGACGCCGGACCCCGCCAGGTAGCCGTCGAGCTCGCCGGGGAGGGGACCGGCCGCACCGCCGCTCATCCGTTCCACCATGGTCTGGAGCACGGCGCGGGCGATCGTGGCGGCCTGGGCGGCGGGCAGCCCGGAACGGCGCGACACCGCGTCGACGAAGAGGGGGAACCGCACGGCAGCCTCCTGTCGTCACCGGCCCCGCGCATACCCGCCCCCCGTGCCGGCAAACGACCTCCCCCGGCGGGCGGGAAGGCCGCCCGCCGGACCCGCGCCCCGTCGGCGGGCGTCAGCTCGCGCAGCAGCCACCCGCCGAGCCCTCGGCGGGCACGACGTCGAGGCCGACCCGGCCCACCGGGGCGGCGGGCAGGCCGCCGGGGACACCGGTGGCGAGGCCGCGGCCGGCCGGCCCGCTGCCGCAGCAGTCGGCGTCGACGGCGGCGTCGCTGCTGCACACGCCGGTCGCCGGCAGCTCGAGCCGGACGTCGCGGGCGGCGTCCCAGTCCCCGGCGAGGGCGGCCACCACCGAGCGGACCTGCTCGTAGCCGGTGGCCATGAGGAACGTCGGGGCCCGGCCGTAGCTCTTCGCGCCGACGGCGTAGTAGCCGGCCTCGGGATGGGCGAGTTCGTCCACCCCGTGCGGCGGGACGGTGCCGCAGGAGTGTTCGTTGGGGTCGATCAGCGGGGCGAGCGCCCGGGTGGCGCCGAGCACCGGGTCGAGGTCCAGCCGCAGCTCGGCGGCGATGGAGTGGTCGGGGCGGAAGCCGGTGGCGGCCACGATCCGGTCGACCACGACCGACCGCTCGGCGCCGTCCGTGCTCCGCACGACGACAGCGACCCGGCCGTCGGCCGGGGTGAGGGCGTACACCGAGGAGCCCGTGAGCAGTCGGATCCGGCCGGCGTCGACGTGCGCGCGCAGCCGGCGGCCCAGGGCGCCCCGGGCGGGCAGCGCGTCGGCGTCCCCGCCGCCGTAGCTGCGCGCCGGGTTCGTCGAGCGGATCGCCCAGGTCACGGTCGTGCCCGGCGCGGCGGCGGCGAGGTCGGCCAGGAGGAGCAGCGTGTTGGCGGCGGAGTGCCCGGCGCCGACGACCAGCGTGTGCCGCCCGGCGAACCGGTCCCGGTCCGCGCCCAGCACGTCGGGCAGCGCGTGCTCCAGGTGGGCGGCGACCTCGGCCTCCCCACGCGCCGGCAGGCCGGACGCGCCGAGCACGTTCGGCGTACCCCAGGTGCCGGAGGCGTCGACGACGGCCCGGGCGAGGAGTTCCTCGCCGTCGGCGAGCCGGAGCAGGAACGGGGTGCGGTCCCGGCCGGCGGTGCGCAGCCGGTCCAGGCCCGCGCGGCTGACCGCGGTCACCCGGGCGCCGTAGCGTAGGTGGGGCTTGAGCTGCGGCAGGTCGGCGAGGGGCTGGAGATAGTCGGCGGCCAGCTCTCCCCCGGTCGGCAGGGCGTCCGGGTCGGGGGCCACCCAGCCGGCCTGGTCGAGCAGGCGGCGGGCGGCGGCGTCCAGGTTGTAGCGCCACGGCGAGAAGACGCGCACGTGCGACCACTCGCGGACCGCGGCGCCGGCGTCGCCGCCGGCCTCCAGGACGGTGAACGCGAGGCCACGCTCGTGCAGGTGCGCGGCGGCGGCGAGCCCGACCGGCCCGGCGCCGACGACCACCACGGGAAGGTTGTCCATTGCGATCTCCTTGTCTGGATGTTCTTCGAAACAGAGGCCCGGGCGGGGCCGGGACCCCGGCGATCCGCTCAGTCGACGACGCGGCTGCGCCGCTCCAGCAGCACCACGTCACGCCAGCGGCCGTGGTGCCGACCGACCCGCTCCCGCACGCCGACGACCCGGAAGCCGACCCGCTCGTGCACCGCGAGGCTGGCGGCGTTCTCCGGGAAGACGCCGGACTGGATGGTCCAGATGCCGGCGGCCTCGGTGGCGGCGATCAGCGCGCCGAGCAGCAGGCGGGCGACCCCGCGTCCCCGGGCGGCCGGGTCGACGTAGACGGAGTGCTCGACCACGCCGGCGTAGACCGGCCGGGTGGAGACCGGCGAGACGGCGGTCCAGCCGCACACCGTGCCGGCGGCGTCGACGGCCACGAACCGGTGCGCGGGCAGCCTGCCGGCGTCGAACGCGGCCCATCGCGGGGCCACGGTCTCGAAGCTCGCGTCCCCGCCGTCGAGGCCCACCTGGTAGATCCGCAGCACCGCGGCGGCATCACCGGCGCGCATCGGCCGGACGGCGACCTCGGTCATCGGCGTGCTCCGTTCGGGCTCGGCGCCGGGGCGGCGGCCGCACCGGCGGACGGACTGTCTTGACATCCGTCGAAGCGGAGACTTGCACGTTGATTAGATAGATGTCAACCTTGGGCCATGTCGAAGCAAGCGGCACCCCTCGGCCTCGTCGACCTGAGCGCCGACGCCCCGTGCTGTCCGCCGCTGGCCCGGCGGCGCGTACCGGCCGAGACGGCGGCCGCGCTGGCACCGGCGTTCAAGGCCCTCGGCGACCCGGTCCGGCTGCAACTGATGTCGATGATCGCCTCGGCGGACGGCGGCGAGATCTGCGTCTGCGACCTCACGCCGGCCTTCGACCTGACCGGCCCGACGATCTCGCACCACCTCCGTACGCTGCGCGAGGCCGGCCTGGTCGACGCCGAACGCCGGGGCACCTGGGTCTACTACCGGGCCCGGCCCGCCGCCCTGCGTCAGCTGGCCGCCCTGCTGACCGTCGAGCCGACCCGCGGCTAGCCTGCCGCCTCCACGCGCCGACGACCGACCCCCACCTGCGACAGGAGCACCGTGAGTACCAGCACCCGGGCCGAGCCGGCCACGACGGCCGTGGTGGGACGACTGTCCCGCCTCGACCGGTTCCTGCCGGTCTGGATCGGCCTCGCGATGGCCGCCGGCCTCCTGCTCGGGCGGCTGGTGCCCGGCCTGGACACCGCCCTGGACGCGGTGCGGGTCGGCGGCGTCTCGCTGCCGATCGCCCTCGGCCTGCTGGTGATGATGTACCCGGTGCTGGCCAAGGTCCGCTACGACCGCCTGGACGCCGTCACCGGCGACCGACGACTGCTGATCTCCTCCCTGGCGCTGAACTGGCTCGTCGGGCCCGCGCTGATGTTCGCGCTGGCCTGGGCCTTCCTGCCCGACCAGCCGGAGTACCGCACCGGCCTGATCATCGTCGGGCTGGCCCGCTGCATCGCCATGGTGGTCATCTGGAACGACCTGGCCTGCGGCGACCGCGAGGCCGCCGCCGTGCTGGTCGCGATCAACTCGGCGTTCCAGGTGCTCGCCTTCGGTGTGCTCGGCTGGTTCTACCTCGGGGTCCTGCCGGGCTGGCTGGGTCTGGAGGGCGCCGACCTGGCCGTCTCGGGCTGGGACATCTCCCGCAACGTGCTGATCTTCCTCGGCGTCCCGCTGCTCGCCGGCTACCTCACCCGCCGCCTCGGCGAGCGGGCCCGGGGCCGCGACTGGTACGAGCGCCGGTTCCTGCCGAGGATCGGCCCGACGGCGCTCTACGGCCTGCTCTTCACCATCGTCATCCTGTTCGCCCTGCAGGGCGAGGCGATCACCGACCGACCGCTGGACGTGGCCCGGATCGCCCTTCCGCTGCTGGTCTACTTCGCGCTCATGTGGGCGGGGTCGTACGCGCTGGGCCGGGCCGTCGGCCTCGGCTACGCGCGTACCACGACGCTCGCCTTCACCGCCGCCGGCAACAACTTCGAGCTCGCCATCGCCGTCGCGATCGGCACCTTCGGGGTGGCCTCCGGGCAGGCGCTGGCGGGCGTGGTCGGACCGTTGATCGAGGTGCCGGTCCTGGTCGCCCTGGTCCACGTCTCGCTCCGGGCGCGCCGCCGGTTCTTCCCGTCGCCGGCCGAGGGCCGACCGACCACCTCCGTCCCCCGTTGAGAGGGAGCATTCCGTGACCGACCGACCCACCGTCCTCTTCGTCTGCGTGCACAACGCCGGCCGTTCCCAGATGGCCGCCGGCTGGCTGCGCCACCTCGCCGGCGACGCCGTCGAGGTGCGCTCCGCCGGCTCGGCCCCCGCCGCAACCGTCAACCCGGCCGCCGTCGAGGCGATGCGCGAGGTCGGCGTGGACATCACCGACCAGACCCCGAGGCTGCTGGAGTACGCCACCGCGGAGTCCTCCGACGTCATCGTCACGATGGGCTGCGGCGACGCCTGCCCGGTCTTCCCCGGCAGGCGCTACGAGGACTGGAAGCTGGCGGACCCGGCCGGCAGGGACGTCGACGCGGTCCGCCCGATCCGCGACGAGATCCGCCGGCGGGTGGAGCGGTTGCTGCGTGAGCTGATCCCGGCCGGCTGACGCGGGCGCGCCCGCGCAGCGCTCAGCCGGCCGCCCCGGGCGCCTTTCCGGCTGCGCCGGGCGGCTCGTCGGCGAGGACGTCGAGCAGCAGCGCGGCGGTCCAGCTGAACGCCGGCGAGCCGAGCCCGGCCCCGGTGTCGGGATGGAAGTACTCGTGGCAGCCGGAGCGGGCCACCAGCTCGATCATCGAGTCGCGCAGGCCGGCCGCCAGGTCGGGGCGGCCGTGGCGCAGCAGTCCCCGCCGTACCAACCAGTTGATGTTCATCCAGCTCGGCCCGCGCCAGTAGCGCAGCGGCTCGAAGTCCGGCGCGGTGCGGTCGTGGCTGGGCAGCGGTCGCGCCATCCGGGCGGCCAGCCCGAAGCGCGGCGAGCTCGCCTCGGCGACCAGCGCCGACACCTGCCGCGCGGGCAGGTCGGGCAGGACGAGCGGGGTCAGGCCGAGCACCGTGCGGGCCGGCACGAGCCGGTCGGTGCGCAGGTCCCGGGGGTGGAAGGTGCCGGTCACCGGGTCGTACAGCCGGCGCACCAGCGCCTCGGTGATCCGTGCCGCGCGCTCGCGGTGCGGGCCCGGGTCGGCGCCGACCAGCGGCGCGATCCGGGCCAGGGCGTGCTCGGCGGCGCCCGTCGCGGCGTTGAACAGCGGGCACTCCAGCAGGAACGGGTGCCGGTCCGCCAGGGCGCCGTCGCGGTAGCGGTGCTCGCGGTAGGACGCCACGAGCGCGACGTAGCGCGCGTAGTCGAGGTCCGTGGGGCGGTGCGCGGCGTCGGCGTGCGCGGTGTCGTGCCGGCGGTACGCGCGCATGACGGCCGCGTCGGCGGGCACCGCCGCCATCGGCGCGTCCCAGGCGGGGCTGTTGTCCAGCCCGGACTCCCACGGGTGCACGACGCAGGCCAGCCCTCCCCCGCCGACGTCGCGGCGGGTCGCGAGGTAGCGCTGCTGGGCCACCAGCCGGGGATAGAGCCACCGCAGCGCCGCCAGCCCGGCCGGCGACGGGGAGCGCCGGTACGCCAGCCACGCGGCGGGCGCGTGCACCGGCGGCTGGACCAGCCCCGAGGTGGCGGCGGCCGGGGCGCCCTCGGCCGCCGCCGAGTGCCAGAACTCGGGCCCGGGGAAGTAGGAGCCGACGGGCAGCGCCGGGTTGAACACGATGTGCGGCACCCGCCCGGCGGCCCACTGGGCCCGGAACAGGCTGGTCAGCTCCCGCCAGGCGCGGTCCGGGCGAATGTGGGACCAGCCGATGGCGACGAACGCGGAGTCCCAGCTCCACTGGTGGGGGTAGAGGGTGCGCGACGGCACGGTGTGGTCGTGCTCCCAGTTGGCGTGCAGGGTGGCCGCGGCGAGCCGGCGCAGCGCCCCCGCGTCGCGGGCCCCGCCGCCGGCGGTGTCGGTGCGCCGGCCGTCGGCGGTGTGCGTGCTCATGCCGCCGCCTGCCGGGGCAGCGCGTGCCGCAGCACGGTGGCCGCCTGGTGCAGGGCCCGGACGGGATCGCCGCGAAGCCGGCACTCCAGGGCCAGCCAGCCCCGGTAGTCGATCTCCAACAGGGTGCGGACCAGCGCCGGCCAGTCGAGGTGGCCGGCGCCGGGCTGGTGCCGGTTGGAGTCGCTGACCTGCACGTGCCCGAGGTAGGGCGCGGCGGCCCGCAGGGCCCGGTGCACGTCGTCCTCCTCGATGTTCATGTGAAAGGTGTCCGCCACCACCCGCACCGAGGGCAGCCCGACGGCCGCGCAGAGGGCGACCGCGTCGGCGAGCCGGTTGACCATGTGGTCCTCGTACCGGTTGAGCGGTTCCAGGAACAGGGCGACCCCCTCGGCGCGGGCGTGCTCGCCCAGCTCGCCCAGGGCGTCGACGAGCACCTGCCGGTCATCGGCCGGCGGGCGGGGCGGCTCGAACGGCGGCAGCCGCCGGGAGAACATCCCCCAGGCCGCCGGGGTCATCGCGCCGACGCCGCCGAGCTCGGCGATCACCGAGAGCTGCGAGCGCAGGTTCCGTACGGCGTCGCGGGAACGTTCCGGGTCGAAGTCGCCGATGAAGTGGTCCATCTCCACGCAGACGGTGGGCATGGCCACGCCGGCGGCGCGGGCCCGGCGCAGCTCGGGCAGCCGGCGGGCGAGACCGAGGTCGCCCCGGCCGCGCAGCTCGATCGCGTCGTAGCCGAGCGCGGTGGCGAGCGCGTACTTCTGGATCAGGTCGGCGCCGGGCAGGAGTTGCTCCTGACAGGCCAGTGGAATCGTCATGGGAACCTCAGCACCACTTGGAGGACGTCACCGTCACCGCGGTCGAGCAGCGCGAGCGCGTCGGCCACCGCGCTCGCGTCGACGACGTGGCTCACCAGCGGCAGCGGGTCGACGCTGCCCTCCGCCACCAGGTCCATGAAGGTGTGTGCGACGCGGGCCCCGGTCCACCGGCCGGCCATGCCGGGTGCCGGGGTCGGCCCGGAGACCTGGGCCGCCACCAGCTGGATCCGGTTGTGGTGGAACTCCTCCCCCAGGCCGAGCCCGTCGGCCTGCCCCTGGTAGAAGCCGGCGGCCACGACGCGGCCGGCGTGGGCGGTGGCACGGATCGCCTCGTGCAGCGCCGGGTACGCCCCCGAGAGCTCCAGGCAGACGTCGGCGCCCCGGCCGCCGGTGGCCGTGCGCAGGACGGCCGCGGCGGACTCGCGCTCCGCGTCGACGACGACCCGGGCACCGAGGCGACCCGCGTGCGCCAGCCGGGCGGGCACCCGGTCGACGGCGACCACCCGCGCGCCGGAGAGGACGGCGAGCCGGGTGGCGAGCAGCCCGATGACGCCCTGGCCGAAGACCGCCACCCAGTCGCCCAGGTGCAGGTCGCCGGCGAGTACGGCGGTGAGGGCGATCGCCCCGGGCCGGGCGAAGACCGCCGCCAGGGGGTCCAGCCCGGCGGGCAGCGGATGCACCGCGTCGGCGGGCACGACCGCCTCGGCGCGGTGGCCCCAGATGCCCCAGACGAGCTGCCCCGCGAGCCGGTCGGCCACGTCGGGCGCGACCTCGACGATCTCGCCGACCTCCTCGTAGCCGAAGCCCACCAGCGGGTACGGCACGGCGGCCTGCCGGGGCACGAACATCCGGCTGGTGTCGTCCCAGTCCTTGCTCAGCCGGGGGTTGCTGCCGCGGTAGAGGGTGAGCTCCGTGCCGGCCGAGATGCCGGAGTAGCGGGTGCGGACCCGGACGCGGCCCGGGCCGAGCGGATCCGCGGGGCAGGGCTCCAGGCTGATCCGTCGGGGCCCGGCGAGAGAGACAACCCAGTTGACCATGCGTCACATCCCGGTAGCACTGGGCTCCAGTGTAGGCAGAAAATCGGTATATGTCTTGTAATTGATCAATCGGGGGCGTTGAATCCTATCTACACCCTTCGAGAGGAGTGCCATCGATGTCAGCACCTCCGATGCGGATCCTCGCCGCCGCCCTGATCATGGCAGTAACCGGGTCCGCCCTGCTGGCCTGCGGGGGCGAGGAATCCGGCAGCGACAGCAACAAGATCACCGTATGGAGCCTGGAGGACGTGGCCGACCGGGTCACCGCCACCAAGGCCATCGTCGCGGAGTTCACCGCCAGCACCGGCATCGCCGTCGACCTGGTCACCGTCAACGAGGACCAGTTCCCCTCCCTGATCGCCTCCAGCGCCGCCGCCGGCGAACTGCCCGACGTGGTGGGTTCGGTGTCGCTCGCCGGCGTCCGAACCCTCGCCGGCAACGAACTGCTGCACCCCTCGGCGAACGCGGAGGTCGTCGAGAAGCTCGGCCGGCAGACGTTCTCGCCGCGCGCCCTGGAGCTGACCGAGGACGACGGCAAGCGGCTCGCGGTGCCCAGCGACGGCTGGGGCCAGCTGCTGGTCTACCGCAAGGACCTGTTCGCCGCCGCTGGGCTGCCCGCCCCCGACACGTACGAGAAGATCACCGCCGCCGCGGCGAAGCTCAACACCGGCGGCGTCGCGGGCATCACCGCCGCCACCGCGCCCGGCGACGTGTTCACCCAGCAGACCTTCGAGCACCTGGCCCTGGCCAACGGCTGCCAGCTGACCGACGACTCCGGCGCCGTGACGCTGGACTCCCCGCAGTGCGTCGAGGCGTTCCGGTTCTACGGCGACCTGATGCGCACCAGCTCGGTGCGGGGCGCGCAGGACGTGGACACCACCCGGGCCACCTACTTCGCCGGCAAGGCCGCCATGCTGGTCTGGTCGCCGTTCATCCTCGACGAGCTGGCCGGTCTGCGCAACGACGCCAAGCCGACCTGCCCGCAGTGCCAGGGCGACCCGACGTTCCTCGCGAAGAACAGCGGCTTCGTCACCGCGGTCAAGGGGCCCAACGGCACCGAGCCGGCCCAGTACGGCGAGATCAGCTCCTGGGCGGTGCTCGACGGCGCCGCCGCCGACCCGGCGAAGTCCTTCGTGGAGCACATGCTCGGCGACGCCTACCCGCGCTGGTTCGGCATGTCCCCCGAGGGGCGCTTCCCCGTCCGCAAGGGCACCGCGCAGGAACCGGAGAAGTTCCTCACCGCCTGGAACACCAGCCAGGCCGGGGTCGACGCCAAGAAGCCGCTCGCCGAGGTCTACGGCGACGAGGTCCTCGCCGCCCTGCGTCGCAGCCCCGACACCTTCCAGCGTTGGGGCCTGACCCAGGGCCAGGGCAAGCTGGTCGGCGCGATCCTCGGCGAACTGCCGGTGCCCAAGGCCCTCAACGACGTCGTCGCGGGCAAGTCCGACGCCGCCGCGGCGGCCGGGCGGGCGAAGAAGGACGTGGAGGCCATCAAGGCGGGCGTCAATTGACCACCGCCCCACCGGGCACCGGCCGCTCCCCCGCCCGGGAGCGGCCGGCCCCGGCCCGCCGGCGCAGGCCCCTGACCCTGCGCCGCCGCGAGTCCCGGGCCGGGCTCGCGCTGGTCGCCCCCACCCTGCTCGTCGTGGTCGCCGTGATCGGCATACCGGTGATCTGGACCGTCGTGCTGGCCTTCCAGCGGGTACGCCTGGCCACGCTGCGCCGCACCGGGCTCTTCGGCGAGTTCACCACGGACAACATCGAGCGGGTGCTCAACACCCCCGGCTTCGCCGAGACGCTCTGGACCACGCTGGTCTACAGCGTCGCGAGCACCGCCGGCTCCATCGTGCTCGGCCTGGTGGCGGCGCTGGTCGTACGCCGGCCGTTCCGGGGCCGCACCCTGGTGCGCGCCTCGATGCTGCTGCCGTACGTGGCGCCGGTGGTCGCGGTCACCTTCGTCTGGCAGGTGATGCTCGACCCGCAGCTCGGCATCGTCAACGACTGGGGGCGGCGTCTGCTCGGCTGGGACACCCCGGTGCCGTTCCTGTCCCAGGATTCGACGGCACTGGCCACGGTCGTCGCGTTCGAGGCGTGGCGCTACTTCCCCTTCGCCTTCCTGTTCCTGCTCGCCCGGCTCCAGGCGGTCCCCGGCGAGCTCGAGGAGGCCGCCCGGGTCGACGGGGCCACCCCCTCCCAGCGGTTCCGGCACATCCTGCTGCCGCAGCTGCTGCCGGTCATCGGCCTGCTGGGCGTGCTGCGGTTCATCATGACGTTCAACAAGTTCGACGACGTCTACCTGCTCACCGGCGGGGCCGCCGGCACCGAGGTGGTCAGCATCCGGGTCTACGAGTTCCTCACCGCCCGTACCGACATCGGCGCGGCGGCGGCGCAGGCGGTCGTGCTCGCCGTGGTGCTCATCGGGTTCGTGCTGATCTACCTGCGCTTCTTCGGACGGAGGGACGGCTGATGGACCGCGACCGGATAGAGACGGTGGGCCTGCGCTGGCTGCGCCGGCTGGTGATCGCCGCGTTCCTGCTGGTCACCGTCTTTCCCTTCTACTACATGCTGGTGCTCTCGGTGCGCCCCATCGAGCGGCTGCTGCTCGACCCCGGGGCGCTGGTGGTGGGTCTCGGGGAACTGACCTTCGACACGTACGCCGAGGTGGTCCGATCCGTCGACGACGGCGGCCAGGGCTTCCTCACCTTCATGCGCAACAGCGGCCTGGTGGCTGTCGCGGCGACGCTGCTGACGCTGGTCGTGGCGATCCCCGGCGCGTACGCGGTCGCCCGACTGCGGTTCTTCGGCCGGCGGCAGGTCGACTTCCTCTTCCTGGCGGTCTACCTCTTCCCGTCGATCGTCATCGCGATCCCGCTCTTCGTGGTCTTCAGCCGGGCCGGGCTGCGCGGCTCGCTGTTCGGCCTGGTGCTGGTCTACATCTCACAGACCCTGCCGGTCTCGGTCTACATGCTGCGCAACTACTTCGAGACCATCCCGGTCAGCCTGGAGGAGTCGGCCGCCATCGACGGGGCCGGTCGGCTCGGCATCATCCGCCGGGTCAGCCTCCCCCTCGCGGCGCCGTCCATCATGGCCGTCGCCCTGTACGACTTCATGATCGCCTGGAACGAGTTCCTCTTCGCCCTGCTCTTCCTGGTCGACAAGCCGCACCGGTGGACGGTGTCGCTGGGGCTGGCGCAGCTCGCGGACGGGGTCGAGGTGCCCAAGACGGTGCTGATGGCCGGCTCGGTGATCCTCACCCTGCCCATCGTGATCCTCTTCTTCGCCAGCGAGCGCCTCCTCACCGAAGGGCTCACCAGCGGCGCGGAGAAGGGCTGAGAGGTGCGGGGGAGGCCGGCGCCCGGCCTCCCCCGCACCCACCTCGGTGCCGCCCGCCGGTCGGCCCGTCCCCGGCGGTACGCCCCTGCGCCGCGCGGGCGTCCGGATCGGGCTACGGTGGCGGGATGGGAAACCCGACCCGCTGGGAGACCGAGACCGGTCCGGAGCACTCGCAGTGGTACATCGACCGGTTCCGCCGGCTGGCCGCCGAGGGGGCCGACCTGGCCGGCGAGGCGCGACTGGTGGACGCCCTGGTCGCGCCCGGTTCCCGGATCCTCGACGCCGGCTGCGGCACCGGCCGGGTGGGCGCGGCGCTGGCCGCCCGGGGCCACAGCGTCGTCGGGGTGGATGCCGACCCGGCGCTGGTCGAGGCCGCCCGCGCCGATCACCCGGGCCCGCGCTGGCTGGTCGCCGACCTGGCCGAGCTGGACCTGGCCGCGGCCGGCGAGGCGGAGCCGTTCGACGCGGCGGTCGTGGCCGGCAACGTGCTGGCCTTCGTCGCCCCCGGCACCGAGCGGGAGGTGCTGCGCCGCGTCGCCGCCCACCTGAGTCCCGACGGCGTGCTGGCCGTCGGCTTCGGCACCGACCGGGGCTACCCGCTGGCCGGCTTCGACGCCGACGCGGTCGCCGCCGGCCTGCGGCTGGAGCACCGCTTCGCCACCTGGGACCTGCGCCCGTGGCGCGACGACGCGGAGTTCGCCGTCACGGTGCTGCGCCGCCCCGCCGCCTGAGCGACGCCGCGCGACCGGCCGCGCCGGCTCAGGCGGGCACGACGACCCGCGCGGCGGCCGGGTCGAGCGTGGCGCCGGCGGGCACCAGGGCGACCAGTCCCGCCGGCAGCCGCACCGGCCGGACGTCGCGGTAGCCGAGCATCCCGAGCACCTCTCCCCCGGCCAGGACGTACCGCCTGCCCAGGTCGGTGACCACGGAGACCGCGCCACCGGAGGCACCCGGCGCGGCGACCGCCTCGACCACCGCGCCGCGGCCCGGCTGCACCACGACGTGGTCGGCGCGGACCGCGCCGCCGGCGGCCGGGGCGGTACGCGGCGCCGCGGCCAGGTCGGGCAGCCGGGCACCGAGCCGGACCTCGGCGACGCCGCCGTCGTCCCCCACCCGGACGCAGAGCGCCGACCCGTCGCCGGTGGCCAGCCGGGGCGGCGCGGCCGGTGGGGCGCTCGGCCCGGCCGGGGTGAGGTCGGGCAGCTTGGGCAGCGCGGCGAACCGCCCGAGCGTCATCGGCGCCGGCTCGCCCTGGCCGGTGCGGGCCAGCAGCAGACCGGCCTGCAACTCGGTGATGCCGGCCAGTCCCTCGCGCAGCGCGACGGCGTACTGCCGGCCCCCGCCGGAGTTGCGCACCAGGTAGACGTCGCCGATCCGCGCCCCGGCCACCCGCGCGGAGCGCTCCCCCTCGCCGGGCAGGGCCAGCGGGGCGAGATCGACGCCGACGGGCAGGCTGTTGAGCAGGGCCGGGGCCGCCGGCACCGCCCGGGCCCGGGTCGCCGCCAGGGCGGCCAGCACCCGGTTCGGGTCGCGTACCGGGTAGCGCCGCTGGTGCCAGACCAGGTGCAGCCCGCCGTCGGGATGGCGCAGCAGCAGCGCGTCCTCACCCAGGGCCCGCCCGCCGTCGGGCGCCACCCCGACCAGCAGCGCCGAGCGGGGCGCCGGCCGGTCCGCGTCGGTGGCGGCCACGGAGCAGACCGTCCACGGCGCGGTGGAGAGCCGGCCCCTGGCGGGCAGCGAGTCGGGGGCGTCGGCGATGCCCAGCGGCAGGCCGCGTGGCACCCCGTCGATCGAGCGGCGGGAGACCAGCACGGTCTTGGGCCGCTCCGCTCCGATGATCAGCAGGGCCGACGCGTAGTTGAGCACCGGGTGCAGCTTCTGCTCCCGGTAGACGAACCGGGCGCCCGACTCCTTCTCGACGATCACCGCCCCCGGGTCGCGCCACGTCTTGCCGCCGCCGGCGAGGAGCCCGTAGAGGGCGAAGCCGCCCACCCCGATGGCCGCGACCAGGACGCTGGCCAGAGCCGCCCCCGCCAGCCGCCGAAACGGCGACAGCGCCGGGTCGGTCTCCCGCATGACCAGGGCGGCGACGGCCCGCTGGACGGTGAACTGGTACGAGTGCAGCTGGTCCTGCCGCGACGGCATGAGGTCCCTTCCGGTGTGGCGGTCGGGGCACAGGATAAGCGTTCCGTCGATGCCCCGAGGACCCTGCGTCGCTTCAGGGGCGCAGGATCAGCCGGATCGGGCTGCCCCTGCCTGGTGTGCACCCGCCGCACCGTCTCCTCCGCCCCGGCCGGCGGCAGCACGTCGCTGACCGACCCGCTCAGGTCCAGCCGCCGCTGCCGGGCGAGGGACACCAGTTGCTCCACGTGCTCGGCCTCGGAGCCGTAGTGGCCGAGCACCGCCTGCAACAGCACCCGCTGGCCGGGCTGCCAGCTCTCGACGTCGTCGCCGAGGGCGTCGACGACGCCGGCCACCTCGTGCCCCAGCGTCACCACGTCCCCCGGCAGGTACAGCGGCGTGAGGGTGCCGTCGATCAGGTGCACGTCGGAGAGGCGGACCCCCGCCGCCTCGACCCTGATCCGCACCCGCCCGCTGCGTGGCTCGGGCACCGGCACCGACTCCATCCGCAGCACCCGCTCCGCCAGGTGCAGCCGTCCGGCCAGCATGTCCGCCGCTGTGCGTCCTCCCTGCCCGGCCCCCGGTCGACGGCCCTGGACGGGCTCGCATACCCGGCCACGGCGCAGCGATGAGCGCGCAGGTGGCCGAGGCGCGGGACCCCGGACGCCGGGCCCTCAGCCGCTTTCGAGCAGCACGCCGAGTTCGGCCAACGCCTTCAGGTTGAGCCCGCACGGCTCGGTCGCGACGTTCCAAGCCACCGGCCGCAGCATGCCGCCCGTCCGCTTCCCCAACGACCTGCGCCGACCTACCCGCAGGACGCGGCCGTCGCCCAGTACGTAGGCGGTGTCCGTCGTCCCGCCCCGCCAGCCGAAGCGGGGATCCTCCCGGGCGGGCTCCCGATACGTCGCGCCGTTGGCCAGCACCCACGCGGGCATCCGGCGGGTGGTGACCGCGATCCGCCCGCGAAGCGGCGAGAAGCCCATCCGGCCGAGTTCCAGCGTCCCGGTCGGTCCGGCACCGGCAGCGGCCATCCGCCGCGCGAACCAGCGGCCGACCAACGCGGAGTCCCACGGCACCGGATCGGGGCCGCGGAACGACCGCAGGGTCGCCACCGGATCCCGGTACTCGTCGGGCGTGCCGGTCACGAGCTCGGGGCAGGCCCGGTGCAGGTCCGAGTACCGCTGACGCCAGCGTCGCGTGACCGCGTCGTCCGGCGGGCCCACCGGCGCGGGCTCCGGGGCGGCACGGCCGGATGGCCGGTAGACGACCCGGGCCGCGCGCAACAACCGCTCCACCGGATCCGCGATCGTCGACAGCCCGGCGAGCTGCCCGTGCTGCGCCGCGCCGGCCGCCTCCAGCGCCGCGTCCGTGCAGGTGACGCACTGGCGGGGCGCCCTCGTCGCCGAGCACCGCGCACACACGGCCCGCCCGCACGGCCCGCACCACCCGACGACGGCGCCACCGCAGTCGCACGCCGGCGGCGCGCCGCCCGCCGGTGCCTCGCGGTAGGTCGTGTCGCACCGCGTCGGCTGACTGATCATGGCAACGCCCGTCGCGGTCACCGTCGGCACCTCACGCATCACCGTGCCGTGGCATCGGTAGTTACCGGGCGAGATCTCGGTGCGCTGACCGCTGGTCCCGCAGAGAGGGCATGCCACGGATCCAGGCAATCAGAACGCAGGCCATCCGTGATCCCCCGGACGGGCCGCTTCGTGCCGCCGGACCGCTGGGAAAGTCAGTCCCGCGCCGCCGTGCGCCGCAAGACGCCGGCCCGCCGCCAGATCCGGTCGTTCCGGGCCACGTCCGGGAGCGCCGGCCCGGCGGCGGGGCGGCCGCCGGGTAGCATCCGGGCCTGTGAGCCTGCGATTCGAGGAACTGGCCTGGCGGGAGACCCCGATCGGCCTCATCAGCCTGCGCCGGCGCCGCGACCCGTCGCTCGGCGTCGAGGTGTACGAGGTCAAGCTCGACGACGAGTACCTGATGTCCAGCCTCTTCCCCGTCGCGGAGATCGAGCTGGCCCGGCTGGGGCTCGCGCCGCTGACCGGTACCGGGCTCGACGTGGTCGTCGGCGGGCTCGGCCTCGGCTACACCGCGCGCACCGCGCTGGAGGACGACCGGGTGGGCTCGCTGCTGGTGGTGGAGGCCGTCGAGGACGTCATCGACTGGCACCGGCGGGAACTGCTGCCCTTCGCCGCCGGGCTGGCGGCCGACCCGCGGACCCGGTTCGTACGGGCGGACTTCTTCGCCGCCGTCGCCGACGGCAGCGGGTTCGACCCGCAGGCGCCGGAGCGCCGGTTCCACGCCGTGCTGCTCGACGTGGACCACTCGCCGCGCAACGTGCTGCATCCCGGCCATGCCGCCTTCTACACCCCCGACGGGCTGCGCCGGCTCGCCACCCACCTGCACCCGGAGGGGGTGTTCGCCCTCTGGTCGGACGACCCGCCCGACCCCGACTTCGAGGCGGTCCTCGCCACCGTGTTCCGTGCCGCGCGGGCCCACGTCGTGCCGTTCGCCAACCCGCTGACCGGCGGCGAGTCGGCCAACACCGTCTACGTCGCCCGGCGCTGACCGGCTCCGCGCGGGCTGCCCCGGCGGCACCGTGGCACTGGTCGCGGTCGTCGTCGCGGCGCCGGGGTCAACGGGCGGCAGGCGGTGCACCGTCACGCCGGTCGGCGGTGACGTCGAGCGCCGCGGCCAGCTCCTCGTCGTAGCTGGCGATCGCCCGCCCGTCGGCGGCGTAGGCGACCAGCCGGCCGTGGGCCATGGTCGCCGCGCGGAACGAGAACGTCCGCGGCCCCGGGTGGGGCGCCAACAGCGGGATGACCCGGGGCGCCCCGCCGGGAGCGGAGTGGTATTCCAGCCGGGCGACGGCGGGTGACACCACCCCGTTGACCCGCACCTTGGTCTTCTCCCTGCGGGTGCCGAAGGTCACCGGCGCGTCGGTGCCGTACGCGGCGCACTCGGCGGCGCCCCGGCAGACGAAGAAGTAGCGCGGGTTGGCCACGTCGGAGAGCGCGTACGCCTTGAAGGTGGGATCGGCGCCGGCCGGCAGCGGCTGCACGGCGAAGAACGCGACGGCCAGCGCGGCGGTCGTGCCCACCCGCAGCCGACCGCGGGCCGCCGGGACGCGCCGCTGCGCGCCGGTCACGGCGAGTGCCGCCCCGCCGAACCCGGCGAGGCAGAGCACGCCGACGCCAAGCGCCCGGGCGTTCTCGAAGAGGAACTGCACCCCGGGGCTGGTCGAGATCGGCCGCAGCGCCACCCCCAGCGAAACCGCCATGGTCACCAGCAGGGCCGCGCCCGCGACCCGCCGGGCGACGCCGTCGGCCCCGATCAGCAGCATCGCCGCCAGCACCGGCCAGATCTGGTGGTGCGTCCAGGACACCGGGGACGCGGCGACGGTGGCGCACCCGACCAGGACGGCGGCGTGGCCGGGCCGCCCGTGCGCCGCCAGGTGCCGGGCCCGCAGCAGGGCCACCGCGCAGACGACGGCCACCAGGCCCGCCCACAGCGGCGGCAACGACGCCTGGTCGAGGCCGAGCCGCAGCAGCATGCCGTGCACCGACTGGTTGCCCAGCGACGCGAGGTCGCCGATGCGGGAGGTCCTGCGCACCGCCTCGGTCCAGTACGTCCAGCTCTCCGCCGGGAGGACCACCGCGCCGAGCGCGGCGCAGGCCAGGAACGTGAGCGCGGCCCGCCCGGCGTCCCGGTAGCGACCCGTGGCGAGGAAGTAGACGACGAAGAGCAGCGGGGTCAGTTTGATCGCGGCGGCCACCCCGACGAGCACCCCGCGCAGCCGGGGCGGTGGGACGCCCATGCCGTCCAGCAGCGCGAGCAGCACGATGAAGACGCTGACCTGACCGAAGCGCAGGTTGCTCTGCACCGGCGCGGAGAGCATCAGGGCACAGGCCACGGCCGGCACGACCAGGTGTCGCCGGGGCCCGCCGGCCAGCACGCGGCCCACCGGCACCGCGATGGCGACCACCGCGAGGCAGGTCAGCACCAGCCAGGCTCCCTGGACCACCCCCTCGGCGACGGCCGCGACCGGCCAGAGCACGAGCGCCGCGAAGGGCGGGTAGGTGAAGGGACCGCCGTTCGCGGCGACGAACTCGTAGAGCGGGTGGCCGGCGTGCAGGTGCAGCAGCGCGCCGCGGTAGATGTGCAGGTCGGAGAGGCGGTCCGGGCGGAGCGTGACGAGCGCCGACGACCCGGCGGCGAGCAGGACGAACGCGGACCACAGCGCCACGACCCGTCGATCCCGCACCGTCGGAGTCTACGGCGGTCGGCGGCCGGGCGGGGGGAACCCGCCGGTACCTACGCGACCGTAGGTACGGTGGGACGGCAAGGACGGCGCGCCCACGTACGGAGGAGAGCGATGGAGCCGAGTGCGGAGCGTCCCTGGCTGCGCAGCTACGCCCCGGACGTGCCGGCCACCGTGGCGCCGTCCGACGAGTCCCTCGTCGACCTGCTGCGCGACGCCGCCCGCCGGTTCGGCCCCCGGGTCGCGCTGGACTTCTACGGCGCCACCACCACGTACGCGGACCTCGTCGACCAGGTGGGCCGGGCGGCGGAGGCGCTGCGCCGGCTCGGCGTCGAGCGCGGCGACCGGGTGGCCCTCGTGCTGCCCAACTGCCCGCAGCACGTCGTCGCCTTCTACGCCGTGCTGCGGCTCGGCGCGGTCGTGGTGGAGCACAACCCGCTCTACACGGCCGGGGAGTTCACCACCCAGCTCGCCGACCACGGCGCCCGGGTCGCGGTGGTGTGGGACAAGGTCGCCACCCTCGTGCGGGGCGCCGCCACGGCGACGGCGATCGAGACGGTGGTCGCGGTGGACCTCACCCGGGCGCTGCCCCGGCACAAGCGCTGGGCGCTGCGGCTGCCGCTGGCCCGGGCGCGGGCCAGCCGGGCGGCGATGACCGGCCCCGCGCCCTGTGCCCCGTCGTGGGAGCGGCTGGTCGCCGAGGCGTCCCCGCTCGCCGCCGAGCACCCCGCCCCCGGCCCCGACGACACCGCGTTGTTGCAGTACACGGGCGGCACCACCGGCACGCCGAAGGGTGCCGTCCTGACCCACCGCAACCTGCGGGCCAACGCGGCACAGGGCCGCGCCTGGGTGCCGGGCCTGCGCGACGGCGAGGAGACGGTGTACGCCGTGCTGCCGCTGTTCCACGCGTACGGGCTGACGCTCTGCCTCACCTTCGCGGTGGGCATCGGCGCGACCCTGGTGCTCTTCCCCCGCTTCGACGTGGAGCAGACCCTGGACGCGGTGCGCCGCCGCCCGCCGACCTTCCTGCCCGCCGTCCCGCCGATCTACGAGAGGCTGGCCACGGCCGCCCGGGAACGCGGGGTGGACCTCTCCTCGGCGCGGTACGCGATCTCCGGCGCCATGGCGCTGCCGGGGGCGACGGTCGAGCTCTGGGAGTCGGTCACCGGCGGGCTGCTCGTCGAGGGCTACGGCATGACGGAGACCTCGCCCGTGGCGCTGGGCAACCCGGTCTCCCCCGCCCGCCGGCCGGGCACGGTCGGCGTGCCGTTCCCCTCCACCGACGTCCGCGTCGTCGACCCGGAGGACCCGGCGCGCGAGCGCGCCCCGGGCGAGGCCGGGGAGCTGCTGATCCGGGGGCCGCAGGTGTTCGCCGGCTACTGGAACCGCCCGGTGGAGACGGCGACGGCGCTGCTGCCCGGCGGCTGGCTGCGCACCGGGGACATCGTGGTGACCGACGCCGACGGCTTCGTCACCGTGGTCGACCGGATCAAGGAGCTGATCATCACCGGCGGGTTCAACGTCTACCCGTCCGAGGTCGAGGACGCGCTGCGCCGGGTGCCCGGCGTCCGGGACGCCGCGGTGGTCGGGCTGCCCGGCGCGCGCGGCGGCGAGGAGGTGGTGGCGGCGGTCGTCGCGGAGGAGGGCGCCGACGTCGACGAGGCGGGCGTCCGCGAGGCGTGCCGGGGGCACCTCACCGGGTACAAGGTGCCCCGCCGCGTGTTCGTGGTCGAGGAGCTGCCGCGCTCCCAGATCGGCAAGGTCCTGCGCCGCGAGGTCCGCGACCGGCTGCTCGCCGACGGCTGACGTCCACCGCCGCCGTGCGCCGCCCGGGGGCGGTGGGGATCAGAACCACTCGTCGCGCATCTCCAGGGTGGTCCGGTCGAGGCTCTCCAGCAGGTCGAACTGCGCGGCGGTGCGGGGCAGCTCGTGGCGGAAGAAGTACCGGGCGGCCTGCCGCTTGCCGGCGTGCAGGTCGGCGTCCGGGCCGTCGGCCGGGCCGCCGGCCGCCTCGACGACCAGCAGCTGCTCCAGCCACATCCAGGCGACCACCACGTGGCCGACCGCCTCCAGGTAGACGCTGGCGTTGGCCAGCGCCACCTGCGGGTCGCCGGTGTCCCACAGCCGCCGGGTGACCAGGGCGACCCGGTCCAGTGCGGCGCCGAGGGCGGCGGCCAGCTCGGCGGCCTCGCCCCCGACCTTCCAGGCCCGGTCCACGGTGGCCCGGACCGTCTCGACCAGCAGCGCCAGCCCGGCCCCGCCGCGCATGGTCACCTTGCGGCCCAGCAGGTCCAGCGCCTGGATGCCGTGGGTGCCCTCGTGGATCGGGTTGAGCCGGTTGTCCCGCCAGTGCTGCTCGACGTCGTAGTCCCGGGTGTAGCCGTAGCCGCCGTGCACCTGGATGGCCAGGTCGTTGGCGGCCAGGCACCACTGCGACGGCCAGCTCTTCGCGATCGGGGTGAGCACGTCCAGCAGCAGGCGGGCCCGCTCCCGCTCCGCCGCCCCGGGCGCCGTCTTCTCCTCGTCGAGCAGCCGTCCGCAGTAGAGGATCAGCGCCAGGGCGCCCTCCACGTAGCTCTTCTGCGCCAGCAGCATCCGTCGCACGTCGGGGTGGGACACGATCGGCACCTGCGGCGCGGCCGGGTCCTTGCCCGCCACCGGGCGGCCCTGCGGTCGCTGGCGGGCGTACGCGAGGGACTTCAGGTAGCCGGTGTAGCCGAGGGCGGTGGCGCCGGCGCCCACCCCGATCCGGGCCTCGTTCATCATGTGGAACATCTGCGCCAGACCCCGGTGCGGCTCGCCGACCAGGTAGCCGACGGCGCCGGGGCGTCCGCCGGGGCGGTGCACGCCCTCGCCGAAGTTCAGCAGCGTGTTGGTGGTGCCCCGGTAGCCCATCTTGTGGTTGAGGCCGACCAGGACGACGTCGTTGCGCGCGCCGAGCGCGCCGTCGTCGGTCAGCAGCACCTTCGGGACGATGAAGAGCGAGATCCCCTTCACCCCCGGCGGGCCGCCGGGAATCCGGGCGAGCACCAGGTGGACGATGTTCTCGGAGAGCTCGTGGTCGCCGCCGGAGATCCACATCTTGGTGCCGTGCAGCCGGTACGTCCCGTCGTCCTGCGGCTCGGCGCGGGTGGTGATGTCGGCCAGCGAACTGCCGGCCTGCGGCTCGGAGAGGCACATGGTGCCGAAGAACCGCCCCTGCACCATCGGCCGGACCCAGGTGTCGACCTGCTCGGCGCTGCCGTGCGCCAGCAGCAGGTTGGCGTTGCCGAGCGTGAGGAACGGGTACGCCGAGGTGCCCACGTTGGCCGCCTGGAAGAATGCGGAGCAGGCGGTACGCACGACGTGCGGCAGCTGCATCCCGCCGACCGACGCGTCCATCCCGGCGCCGAGCAGCCCGGTCTCGGCGAAGACGTCGAGGGCCTGCTTGACCTGCGGGATGGTGTGCACCCGGCGACCGTCGAAGGTGGGCTCGGCGAGATCGGCGGCCCGGTTGTGCGGGGCGAACCGCTCGGCGGCCACCTGCTCGGCGAGGTCCAGCGCGGCGTCGAAGGTCTCCCGGGAGTGTTCGGCGTAGCGTGCCCGCCCGGTCAGCCGGGTCACCTCCAGCCAGTCGTAGAGCAGGAAGCGCAGGTCACGACGGGAGAGCAGGGTGGACGACACGGGTCTCCTTCCGCCGGTGGGCCCGCCGTCTGCCGCGGCGCGGCCCGGCGACGCCCCTCGCGCAGGTCATCCTGACTGATCGGACCGGCCGGGCACCACCCGTCGCGCCCCCGGTTCGCGGCGGGCGCGGCGCGACGGGCGGGCGCGGCAGGCGCGGCTCAGGCCGGGTCGCCGAGCAGGCCGTCGACGAAGTCGCGGGGCAGCCCGTGGGTCTCGTGCAGGTCCCGGTAGTCGTCGTCGGTCAGCGGCCCGCGCGCGCGGCGTCGGGAGACCAGCGGCCGTCCGCGCCGCAGCAGCTCCCGGAACCGCCGCTCCTCGCCGGTGAACACGTCGCGCACCTCCTCGGCGGTGACCCGCTGCCGGAACGCGTCGAGGGTGTGCCGCACCGGCCCGGTGGGCAGATCGGCGAGGCTGCGGGACGGGTCGTCGCGCCAGAGGGTGGTGAGCGAGCGACGCAGCAGCCGGCGCAACACGTAGCCGCGGCCGGTGTTCGAGGGCCGTACGCCGTCGCCGACGACCACCACGCCCGAGCGCAGGTGGTCGGCGACCACGCGCCGCGGCTCGTCGCCCGGGCCCCACGTCGCCCGGACGCCGTCCACCCAGGGGCGCAGCCCCTCGCCCTCGAAGACCGAGCGCTGCCCGCGCAGCACGATCTCCAGCCGTTCCAGGCCCATCCCGGTGTCCACGTTGGGTTGCCGCAGCGGCGACAGGCGGCCGTCGGGATGCCGGTGATAGCGCATCCCCACGTGGTTCCAGACCTCCATCCACCCGTCGTCGGTGCCCGGGGTGCCCCGCGGCGGGCCGTCGCCGGTCCAGACGAAGATCTCCGTGTCGGGTCCGCAGGGCCCGGTCGGGCCGTTGGACCACCAGTTCTCCTCCGCGGTCAGCTCCACGGGCAGCCCCAGCTCCCCCCAGACGCGCAGGGACGGCTCGTCGGGGCCGGTCCGGTCGTCGCCGCCGAAGACCGTCACGTGCAGCCGGTCGTGGGCGATGCCGAAGCCGTCGCGCAGCAGCTCGTATCCCCAGCGCAGGCTGCGCGGCAGGTCGTAGTCGCCGAGCGACCAGGAGCCCAGCATCCGGAACATGGTCAGGTGGGTCGCGTCGCCGACCTCGTCCAGGTCGGTGGTGCGCAGGCAGCGCTGCACGTTCACCAGCCGCCGGCCCAGCGGGTGCGGGCGCCCCTCCAGGTAGGGGGTCAGCGGGTGCATCCCGGAGGTGGTGAAGAGCACCGGGTCGCCCGGCGGCGGGATCAGCGAGCAGTCGGGCACGGGCTCGTGGCCGCGCTCGCGGAAGAAGTCGAGGAAGGTGCGGCTGATCGGGTCGTACGTCATGGCGGTGGCCTCTCCGGGTGGACGACCGGAAAGGGCCAGCCACCGGGCGCCGGTGGACTGCCGGGACGGAGAGGCCGGCGGACCGTTTCCGGTCGCCGGCGGGATGTGGTGGGTCAGGCGGCGGCGACCGACGAGCGCGAAGCTCGCGCGGCCGCGGCGGCGAAGAAGTGCCTGATCTCCATGCCCCCTACTGTACGTGGACGGCGACGCCGCCGCCGAGCGCGTTTCGCGTCGGGCGGCGGCGTCGGCGGCGGATCAGGCCCCGGACGCGGCGAGGGCCGGCGCGGGGCGGTCGTCGGCCCGGCGGGGCGCCCTCCGGTTCGGCAGCGACAGCCGCACGACCTTCGTCCACGCGGAGAGGACCTGCCGGGGCAGCGAGCCGGTGGTGTACTTCAGCCCGTACCGGTCGAACAGGGCCCGCACCTCGGGGGCGATCTCCTGGTAGCGGTTGCTGGGCAGGTCCGGGAAGAGGTGGTGCTCGATCTGGAACGACAGGTTGCCGGTCATGATGTGCATCAGCCGGCTGCCGCTGATGTTGGCCGAGCCGAGCATCTGCCGCAGGTACCACTCGCCGCGGGTCTCGCCCTCGATCGAGCGCTTCGAGAAGGTCTCCACGCCCTCCGGGAAGTGCCCGCACATGATCACCGAGTGGCTCCACAGGTTGCGCAGGAGGTTGGCGGTGAAGGTGGCGGCCAGGGTGTGCAGGAACGAGGGTCCGGAGAGCAGTGGGTGCAGCACGTAGTCCTTGAGTACCTGGCGGCGGATCTTGCGGCCCACCGCCCGGGCCCGGGCCCGGAACTGCGGGTCCTTGTGCCGGCCGTCGCGCAGGTTGCGGCCCAGCTCCAGGTCGTACGCGGCGATGCCGTACTCGAAGAAGCAGGCGTTGATGAAGTTCCACAGCGGCTGGCCCAGGTGGAACGGGTGCCAGCGCTGGTCCTCGTCGACCCGCATGATGCCGTAGCCGAGGTCGTTGTCCTTGCCGAGGACGTTCGTGTACGTGTGGTGCAGCTCGTTGTGCGAGTGCTTCCACTGGTCGGCCGGCGAGACGTGGTCCCACTCCCAGGTGGTGGAGTGGATCTTCGGGTCCCGCATCCAGTCCCACTGGCCGTGCAGGACGTTGTGGCCGACCTCCATGTTCTCCAGGATCTTCGCCACCGTCAGGCCGGCGGTGCCGACGATCCAGGCCGGCGGGAAGAGGGAGAAGAGCAGCACCACGCGGCTGCCCAGCTCCAGCTTGCGCTGCGTGGAGATGACCCGCCGGATGTACGCGGCGTCCCGCTCGCCCCGGTCGGCGACCACCCGGTCGCGGATCGCGTCGAGCTCCTTGCCGATGATCTCGATGTCCTCGGCGGTGAGGTGGGCGATCGGGTTCACGGGCTTGTTCTGGATCATGGTCACGTCAGGTACTCCGGTCAGTGGTCGATGTCGCAGGCGCCGGCCGCGGCCGAGACGCAGGTCTGGATGAGCACGCCGTCGCCGGGCACCGCCGTGGTCAGTTCCCCGTTACGCAGGTCACGAACCGCGCCCTCACGCAGCGGCAGGACGCAGCCGAAGCAGATGCCCATCCGGCAGCCCGACGGCATCAGCACCCCGGCGCTCTCGCCGGCGTCGAGCAGCGGGGTGGCGCCGTCCGCGTCGACGGTCACCGCCGAGCGGGCGAAGGTGACGGCGCCGCCCTCGCCGGGCGAGATGACGGTGGGCCGGAACCGCTCGGTGTGCAGCCGCCCCCCGTGCCCCTGGGCGCTCCAGTGCTGCTCCAGCGCGTCGAGCAGCCCGACCGGACCGCAGGCCCAGGTCTCCCGGTCCAGGTGGTCGGGGACGAGCCGGTCGAGCTCGTCGACGGTGAGCAGGCCGTCGACGGCGGTGTGCCGCTCGACCAGCCGGAGCGCGCCCCGCGCGGCGAGGTCCCGCAGCTCGGCGCCGAAGATCACGTCGGCCGGGGTGGGGGCCGAGTGCACCACGACGACGTCGACGCCGGCCGGCACGCCGGCGCGCAGCATCCCCATCACGGGGGTGACGCCGCTGCCCGCGGTCACGAAGAGCACCCGGGCCGGTGGCCGGGCCGGCAGCACGAAGTCGCCCTGGGCCTGGTCGAGCCGGACCAGCGTCCCGGGCCGCGCCCGGCGGACGAGGTGGTTGCTGACCACCCCGTCGGGGATCGCCTTCACGGTGATCGAGATCGGCCCGCCGCGGCGCCGCGGGGCCGAGGTGACCGAGTAGGCCCGCCACTGCCGTACGCCGTCGACGTCGACGCCGAGGCGGACGTACTGCCCGGGGACGTGCCCGCGCCAGTCGCGGCCGGGCCGGATCACCAGCGTCGCCGCGTCGGCGGTCTCGGGACGCACGTCGAGGATCCGGCCGCGCAGGTCGGCGCCGGAGCGCAGCGGGGCGACCATGTCGAGGTAGTCGTCGGGCAGCAGCGGGGTGGTGACCGACGCGGCCAGCCGGAGGATCCGGCCCCGCAGGGCCGCCTTCCCGGAGGGGTGCGGGACGGTGGTGGTCATGATTCGATGGTCGCGGCAGAATGGCATAAAATCTTGACCTACGAAGGTGAACCGGACGAGGCTTTTTGTGCGGAGGGAACAAACGTGTCGGAGCGCTCGGAGGCCACCCGCCGCGCGGCACGCCTCGAACTGGACGTCCGGGTCGCCGGCGAGCTGCACGACCGGCTGCCCCTGCTCGCCGAGCGCACCATCACCGCCATCACCGCCGAGGTGCCGAGCTACTCCGGCACCCTGACCGGCCAGATGCGCGAGAAGATCGAGACGGCGGTGCAGCTCGCCCTCGGCACGTTCCTCCAGCTCATCGGGCGTTCGCACGGGGGCGACCCGAGCATCCCGCTCGTCGGCGCGCTGGAGGCCGCGTACGCCCTCGGCAGCGGCGAGGCGCGCTCCGGCCGGAGCATGGACGCCCTGCTCGCCGCGTACCGCGTCGGGGCCCGGGTCTCCTGGCGGGAGATGTCCACCACCACCGTGCAGGGCGGGTCGTCCGCCGCCACCGTCGCCGAGTTCGCCGAGCTGATGTTCGCGTACATCGACGAGCTCTCCGCGGCCAGCGTCGCCGGCCACGCCGACGAACTGGCCAGCGCCGGGCGGGCCCGGCGGCGCAACCTGGAGCGGCTCTCCCAGCGGCTGCTCGCCGGCGAGCCCGAGGAGGCGCTGCTGCGCAGCGCCGAGCGGGCCGACTGGCCGCCGCCGCACACCCTCACCGTCGTCCTGCTGCCACGGGCCAACCTGCGGGCGGCGCTGGCCCGCCTGCACCCGCACACCCTGGAGAGCGGCGACGACCCGCCGGCGGCCGGCACGGGCGAGGAGCTGGCGGTGCTGCTGGTGCCCGACACGCACGGCGACCGGCGCCGGCAGCTCGCCCGGGTGCTGCACGGGCGCCGCGCGGTGCTCGGCCCGGCCCGGCCCTGGGTCCAGGTCGCCTCCTCCTACCAGCGGGCGGTGCGGGCCCTCGCGCTCGGCCTGCGCCCCGGCGAGGACGGAGCGGCCCTGGACACCGAGGAGCACCTCGCCGAGCTGGTGCTGAGCACCGACCCGGAAGGCCTCGCGGACCTGCGGGCGCGGGTCCTGGCGCCGCTGGCGTCGCTGCCGCCCGGCACCGCCGACCGCCTCGCCGAGACGCTGCGCTCCTGGCTGCTGCACCAGGGCCGGCGTGACGAGGTCGCCGCCAGCCTCTTCGTGCACCCGCAGACGGTCCGCTACCGGATGGGCAAGCTCCGCGAGCTGTACGGCGAGCGCCTGACCGATCCGGCGACCGTCCTCGACCTCACCCTCGCCCTGGCCTTCCCGCCCCGGGTCGCGCCCGACGGGCCGCCGGCCTGAGCGGCCCGCCCACCCGGTGCGTGTCCGCGCGATCACGCTGAGGTCGGATACCGGACAGACGCCTGCCCCGGGGCGAGCGGAGATGTCACCCTGGTTCCTCCCCGCCCCGCGATCACCCGATCCGGCCGCCGACCCACCCGGGAGGCGGGTCGCGGGCCACGTGGCGGGACGGACGGGCACCTCCGGTCCCGCGACGCCTTCCGCCAGGAGGCCGCCGGCAGGGCCCCGGCGAGCGGAAGGACCTGGATGGCGTCGCACACGGGGGACGAACCCGGGGCCGACCGCTCGACCCCGGCGTCCGGGCCGCTGCGCCCGGGGGGCGCGCGGCGGCTGCGCGGCACGGAGGGGCTGCGCGGCGCGCTGCGGAGCACACCCGCGCTGATCGTGCTCGGCGGCGCGGTGCTCGTCGCCGCGCTCGCCGCCACCGGGTCCGTCGCGGTCCAGTCCCGCGCGTCGGCCACCACCCTGGGCGAGCGCTCGGCGGCGACCGCCGTGGGCACCAGCACCACCGCGCGGGAGATCTACCAGGGCCTCGCCGACGCCGACGTGGCCGCCAGCGCCGTGTTCCTGCTCCCGCCCGCGGAGAGCCGGCGCGCCTCGCTGGTGACCGCCTACGACGCGTCCGTGCACGAGGTGGAGCGCACGCTGACCGACTCGATGGGCAACGCCGTCGGCGACCCGGACCGCCTCACCCGGCTGGCGACGATCGCCGCCCGGCTGCGGGTCTACAGGGAGGTGGTGTGCGCCGCCCTGCGGGCGACGGGCCCGCTCCCCGCGGTGGCCCCGGGGAACCGGAGCCCCTGCCCGGCCGCGCAGGCGACGGGCGGGATCCGCTCGGAGCACGCGGCCGCCCGCGCGGTGCTCGCCTCGGCCTACGCGCGCCAGGCGTCGCACTACATGTCCACCGAGCTGCTCACCGCGGCGCAGGCCCTCTGGAACTACGACACCAGGCTGCTGCTCGACGCCCGCGCCGACGCCCGTCCCTGGCTGGCCGCGTCCGTCCTGGTGCCGCTGGCCACCCTCGCCGCCCTGGTGGCGGTGCAGGTGTGGCTGCGCCGGCGGACCCGACGCCGGCTGAACGCGGGCCTGCTGCTCGCCTCGGTGTGCACCGGGGCCGTGCTGGCCATGCTGGCCTCGTCGTGGTGGCACTGGCCGCACGCCGAACGGGAGCTCCCCGAACTGGAACGGGCGATCGACGCGCAGAGCGCCACCCAGCAGCGGCTCGGCAGCCTGCTGGCCGGCCGGGCCGACGTCTACCTGGGACTCGGCGCGAGCGTCGACCCGGCCGGACACAAGGCGGACTTCGACGGCCGTGACCTCTGCCTCGGCCCCGGCGGGGGCGGGGAGGCGAAGGACCGGATCGACTGCACCGCCCTCGAACGGACGGTCTGGCCGGCCCGGCAGAGCAGGACGCCGGACGCCTTCCGCGGCGCGGTGGAGACCGTACTCGCCGAGGGCTCGGCCGGGCGGGCGTTCGTCGCCGCCGAGGAGCACCTGCTGAGCGAACTGACCACCCGCAACGAGGAGGTCTCCCGGATGGTCGCCGAGCTGCCCGAGTCGCGCCGCCACCTGGGCGGCGGGGCCGCCTGGGTCACCCTGCTCGCCGCCGCCGGTGTGGTCGCCGGTCTGCGCCGGCGGTACCTGGAGTACCAGTGAGGACCTCCCGGCGGGCGCCGACGCGCACCCGGCGCCGCACCGCGTCGCTCGCCGCGCTCCTGCTGGGCCTGGCCGGGTGCGGCGCGCCGGCGGGGCCCACTTCCCCGCCCCCGCCCCGGCCGCCGGGGGTGGCCACGGTGCCGACCACCGACGCGAGCGGCGGGGTCTGCCCGGTGCGGCGCAGCCTCCCCCCGGCCCCGACGCCCCCGGGCCGGATCGTCGCCAAGGGCGCACTGGTCGCGGGCGTCGACCCGTCGGACGCCACGATGAGCCACTGGGACGCCCGCACCCAGCGGTTCGAGGGCTTCAACATCGAGCTGATGCTCGCCGTGGCCCGCGCCCTCTGGCCCGGCGACGAACCGCGCGACCGGCTCACCTTCAAGGCGGTACCGCCCGGCCAGGGCGCCTTCACGATGCTGGAGAACGGCGAGATCGACGTCGTCGCCACCTCGCTGACCGCCTCCTGCGAGCGCGCCAGGCGGGTGTTGTTCTCCAACGACTACCTCGACTCCGGGCAGACGGTGCTGGTGCGCAGGCACGCCGACGGCACGCCCGAGTTCGCGGGGATCGAGCAGCTCGGCGGCCGGCGGGTCTGCGCCGCCGCGAACACCACCTCACTGGCGATGATCGCCGGCTACCGCACCGCGGGCGGCCGGCGACCGGTCCCGGTGCAGGCCCCGCACCCGATCGACTGCCTGGTGATGCTTCGTCAGGGCCAGGTGGACGGCGTCAGCACCGACGACAACATCCTGCTGGGCTTCACCCAGATGGCCCCGGACACGACCCTGGTGACCGAACCGCCCCGGCCGGAGCGGCGGTCCTGCGCGTACCACCGGGACGAGAACTGCACCTGGTTCACCGACGAGCCGCACGCCTTCGCGTTCCGCCTGACCGACGGCCGGGAACTGGTCGCGTTCGTCAACCACGTACTGGCGCGGCCGGGCACCGCGAAGGTGTGGCAGGAGGCCCACGACCGGTGGCTCGCCGGGCACCGGGACCGGGGCATGCCGTCGCCCGGGCCGGCGACGACGGCCTGGCCGCCCCCCGATCCCGCGCCGGGTGCCACCCGGCCGGCCGACTGACGGGGGCGCGCTGATGTCCGCGCGGGAGCGCCTCGACGCCACCCTGGCCGCCCACACCTGGGTCTGCGAGCACCTGCTGGACACGCAGCAGCTGGTCACCGACGCCTTCCGGCAGCCGGGCGGCGCGGCCGCGGTGCCCGCCCAGGAGGCCCGGGACCTGCTGCACCGGCTCGGCTGCCTCTCGCTGGCCCTGGACCGGCGCGTGGACGACCTGGACGGCGTGGGCCGTTCGACGGGCGTCGGCGAGGAGGCGCTGGCCCGGCTGCTGGGCGACCCGTGCGAGGTCCGGTTCACCGCGGCCACCGGCGAGCCGGTGCGGGTGGAGGCGATGAGCGTCCAGGAGATCCTGGTCGCGGCCCGCGAGCACGTGGCCCGCATCCGCCGGATCGTCGACACGTACGGCCGGGACCGGCTGGCGGTCCGCGCCCGGCGGCTGCGCTCCTCGGTGGAGCGGCTGCGCCAGCTCGCGGCGCAGGCCGCCGCCGAGGGGCTGGGCGACGGCACCGATCCCGTGGCGCCGCTCTCGGTCGACGTGGTGCTGGACCGGCTCGGCGCGGCCGACGTGGCCGGGCGCGGCCAGTGGTGGCGGGGCGACGTCCCGCCGCGACGGGACGACGGCTCGCTGGAGGTCGAGGTCGACAGGGCCGTCGAACGGACCGACACCGCGCGGCGCCGGCTGCGCCGGGGCTGCCACGTGGAGCTGACGGGGCGGCTGGAGGCGTACCGGCAGAAGGCCGCGGACGAGGGCCTGGCCGAGGACCCCGAGGTCGAGCGGACCTACCGGGAGGCGTTGGCCGCGCTGCGTCCCGGCGCCTTCACGGTGCCCGACGCGAGCCGGGCGGTACGGGCCTACCAGCGGGCTGTGAACGGGGGTACGCGATGACGGCGGGTCGCGGCTGCGCGGAGCGCAACTGCCCCGGCACGGTCGACCCGGACGGGTTCTGCCGGCTGTGGGGCCACGAGTGCGCCGGGGCGGGGGCCGACCCCGGAGCACCAGACGCGTACGCGGGCGCCGGGGCGGGCGCGGACGCCGCCGGGGCCGGGCCGGTCCGCGATCCGGACCCCGGGCGGTGGTCGCCGCGCACGACGTCGCGGCCGTGGGAGCGGCCGGCTGTGCTGCCGACCGCGCGGCCGCACGACCCGCTGACGGCGGTGGTGTCGCAGCCGGTCGTGCCCGAGCACTCCCGCTACTGCGCCGAGGCGACCTGCCGCCGGCGGCTGTCGCGGGTGGCCGGCTTCTGTCCGGCCTGCGGCACCCGGTACTCCTTCACCCCGCCCCTGGCCGACGGCGACCTGCGCGCCGGGCGCTACCGGATCGAGGGCTGCCTGGGCAACGGCGGGGTCGGCTGGGTGTTCCTCGCCCGCGACGAGGACATGGACGGCGCCTGGCGGGTGCTGAAGGGGCAGCGCAACCCGGAGGACCGGGAGGCCATCGCGGCGTTCGTCGCCGAACGGCAGGCGCTGATCGCGCTCAACCACCCGAGGATCGTCACCATCACCCACGCGCTGCGGCCCGAGTCCGACCGGGACGCCGGCTACCTGGTGATGGAGTACGTCAACGGCGGCACCCTGGAGGAGGCGCGCAGCACCGCCGGCCCGGACGGCGGCTCCTCCGCCGTGGACGTGGCGCAGGCACTCGGCTACGCGGCGCAGATCCTCGACGCCTTCGAGTACCTGCACGACCAGGGCTGGCTCTACTGCGACCTGAAGCCCGAGAACGTCATGCGCGTCGGCGGTCAGGGTGCCGCCGACCCGATCAAGCTGGTCGACTTCGGGGCGGCCCGCCGGATCGACAACCGGGTCAGCCCGGCCTGGGGCACCGCCGGCTTCACGGCCCCCGAGGTGGAACGGCTCGGCCCGGCCGGCCCCAGCGTGCGCTCGGACCTCTACACCCTCGGCCGCACCCTGGCCGCGCTGACCCTGGTGCCCCGCTCCATCGAGGTCACCAGGATCCCGCCGGGGCAGGACCTGCTGCGGCTGCCCGTACCGGCGCGGCTCGACCCGTTCCTGCGCCTCGTGGCCCGCGCCACCGCCGCCGAACCCGACGACCGGTTCGGCTCCGCCGCCGAGATGCGCGAGCAGGTACGGGGCGTGCGGCGTCAGGTCGGCTCGGCGACCGACGGCGTGCCGCGACCCACCCGCTCCACGCTGTTCAGCCCGTCCGCGTGCGCGTTCGCCCTGCACACCGACCGCGACGCCCTCGACGTCGTGGAGATCATGCTCGGCCTGCCCGTCCCCCTGGTCGACGGCTCCGACCCGGCCGCCGGGTTCCTCGCCTCCCTCGGTACCGCCGATCCGGCCGAGCTGATCGAGCTGTTGAAGACGGCCCCGGAGCGCACCGCGCAGGTCACCTACCGGACGGTCCGCGCCCACCTCGCCGCCGGGCGGGTGGCCGAGGCCGGTTCGTTGCTCGCCGACTTCCCCGAGGAGCTGCGGGACTGGTCGCTGTGGTGGCACCGCGGCCTGGTGGCGCTGGTGGGGCGGGACGCCGGCACCGCGCGGCGCCGCTTCGAGCAGGTCTACGGCTGGCTGCCCGGCGAGGTCTCCACCCGGCTGGCGTACGCGGTGGCCTGCGAACTCGACGGCGACCCACGGACGGCCGCGAACCACTACCGGGGGGTCTGGGACACCGACCCGGGCGTGGTGGCCGCGGCGTTCGGGCTGGCCCGCTGCCTGCTGGAGACGGCCGACGCGCGCAGCGCCGCCGACGCCCTGCTGCGGGTGCCGGAGTCCTCCCGCGCCTCGACGGCGGCGGTGACCCGCGCGGTGCGGATCCTGCTCGACGCGCCGGACGACGGGCACCGGCTCGACACCGCGCTGGACGCCGCCGCGATCGTCAACAAGCTGCCGCCGTTCGGCGAACGCGAGGAGGTGGAGGCGCACATCCTGCGGATCGCGCTCGACTGCGACCTGGCCGAGGGGCGGCACGGCGGGCGGCGGTTGTTCGGCCACCCGCTCGACGAGGACGCCCTGCGCCGCGCGTTCGAGCACCGGTGCCGCTCGCGCGCCCGGCGCACCGCCGACCGGCGCGAACGGATCGCCCTCGTCGAGCTGGCCAACGCGTACCGGCCGGTGACGTGGTGGTGATCCCGGCCGGCCCCGACGGAAAGAGGTCCCCCGTGCTCCCCGCCAACGATCTGCCGCTGCGGCTCAGCGTGCACCACACCGAGTACGTGCCCGCCGACGGGGCGGTCCTCGACGTGGTCGCCACCGTCCGGGGCGTGGAACCGGCCGACGCCGACGTACGCCACGACGGCCTGGCCGAGGTGATCCTGCTCGACTCCTCCGGCTCCATGGGGGCGCCCCAGGCGAAGATGCGGGCCGCCCGGCAGGCCGCCGCCGCGGCCGTCGACGCGCTGCCCGACGGGGTCGCGTTCGCGGTGGTCTCCGGCACCGCCCACGCGACGATGGTCTACCCCGGCGACCGGCGACTGGCGGTCGCCGACGAGAGCACCCGCGCCGCGGCCCGGGCCGCCGTGCGGCAGCTGGCGCCGCACGGCGGCACCGCCATCGGTACGTGGCTGCTGCTGGCGCGGCGGCTGCTCGGCACCCGACCCGACGCGATCGGGCACGTCGTCCTGCTCACCGACGGGCGCAACGAGTCCCAGCGCCCCGCCGACCTGAAGGCGGCGGTGGACGAGTGCGTGGGCCGGTTCACCGTCGACTGCCGCGCCATCGGCTCCGCCGACGGCGTGCACGACTGGGACGCGGCGGAGCTGCTGGGCATCGCGGAGGCGCTGGGCGCCAACCCCGTCGTGCCGGTGGAGGACCTAGCCGGGCTCGCCGACGAGTTTCGCGGGGTGCTGGCCCGCGCGATGTCCCGACGGGTGGCCGACGTCCGGCTGCGGGTCCGCACCACCGGGCTGACCCGGGTCCGCTTCGTCAAGCAGGTGCACCCGGCGATCGCCGACCTGAGCGGGCGCGGCGAGCCGGCCGGCGAGCTGACCACCGACTACCCGGTCGGCGCGTGGAGCCCGCACGACCAGCGGGACTACCACGTCGCCCTGGAGGTCGACGCGATGGCTCCGGGGGCGCGCCGGCGGATCGGCTGGTTGAGCGTCCACGCCGGCGACGACGCCGGGGCGGTCGAGGCGCCGCTGACCGTGGAGTGGACCGAGGACGCGCTCTGCTACTCCGAGATCAACGAGAGCGTCGCGTACTACACCCGGCAGCAGGACTACGCGGCGGCCGTGCAGCGCGGGCTGGCGGCCGCCCGGGCGGGCCGGGCCGGCGAGGCCGAGGAGCAGCTCGGGCGCGCGGTCGCGCTGGCCCACTCCGCGGGCCGTGGCGACGACATCGCCCTGCTCGCCCGCGTCGTGGACGTCCTGGACGCCGCCGGCGGGCGGGTCCGCCTCAAGCCCGACGTCGACGTCCGACTCACGCAGTCCTCCCTGGTCGTGGCGCACCAGACGTCGCGGTGGGGCCCACAGGAGCCGCCCGCGCAGCGGGCCGCGCCGACCGGGCCGGCGGCGCCCTGGCGGCACTGCGGCGAGGAGCAGACCGGCGCGTACTGCGAGGGCTGCGGCGCCCACCACCTGACGCCGGACCGACCCGGCGCCGGCCGGCCCTGAGCGCCGATGGTCCTGGACTTCTCCGACAAGGTCGCCGGCGTCGTCAGCGGCACGCTGGCGCTCGCCGGCGCGATCGTCGCCGTGCGGCGCCACTCCCAGGAGCGGGGCCGCCGCGGGTGGTGGGCCTCGCTGCGACCGGTGTGGCGCGACGAGGTCGACGCCGGCATCGTCCACCCGCACCGCTTCGGGGGGTACGTCAAGCCGCTCTCGGAGGTGTACGTGCCGCGCCGCGCGGTGCCCCGGCTCGCCCCGAGCAACGACGGCGTCGACGCGGCGGACCTGCTCACCGGCGTCGACGACGTGCTGCTGATCGGGGAGCCGGGCAGCGGCAAGACCGCGCTCATCCGCTACGAGAGCGCCCGCTCGGCGCGGGCCTGGCTCGCCGCGCGCGGCCGGCGACGGCGCTGCCCGCCCGGGCCGGTGCTGGTGAGCCTGCCGGCCGCCGCCCTGGTACGCCAGCCGCTGCCCGCCGCGCTCGCCGAGGCGTACCCCCGGGAGGACGGCCCGCTCGACGTCGAGCAGCCGCCCGCCCCCGGCCGGCGGTGGCTGGTCTGCGTCGACGCGCTCGACGCGGTCGCCGACCCCGACGAGCGGGCCGTCGTCCTCAACCGCCTCGCCGAGCTGGCCCGCGCCGGCGACCGGGCGGCCGAGCCGAGGCCGTGGCGGCTGCTGGTGACCACGCGGCACCTGGCCGAGGACGAGCTGGCCGTGTTGAGCGACGGCTACCAGGCGTACCACCTCGCGCACTTCACCGACGCGGACGTGGCGCTGCTGGCGGCGCGCTGGTTCGCCGACGGCGCCACCGCCCGCAGGTTCCTGGACTGGACCCACGCCCAGCGGATCACCGGGCCGGTGCACAACCCGCTCACCGCCACCGTCGCCGTGCTGGTCTGGGAGAGCGGGCAGGCGGGCGCGGCGCCGCAGCCGGGCCCGGCCGCCCTGCTCGACGAGTTCGTCCGCGCCCTGCTGCGCGGCGGTCGGGACAGCCTCGACGCCGCCTGCGAGGAGCTGCGGCACCATCCGTCCGGGGGCGGCGCGACCGCCGACTGGCTCCGCGCCCGGCACGCCGACCTGGTCGAGGTGGCCGCGACCGCCGCCGTCGCCGGCGGCGACCCGGTGGCGGCGGTCGTCGACTGGTCGGCCACCCACGCCCCCGCTGCCCCGGCGCGGGTGCTGCCCGACTGGCCCGCGCGCGTGCGGCAGGTGCTGCTCGACACCGATCTCTTCCGGGCCGATCGGCAGGGCCTCACCTCGGTCTGGCCCAGCCTGGTGGAATACCTCGCGGCCGGGCCGCTGGCCCGCGACTGGCGGCCCGACGAGTGGGTGACGCTGATGAACACCGGCTCCGCCCGCTTCGTCGCGTTGCAGGCGATCAGTCGGGCCGCCGTCGCGCCGGCCTTCCTGCGCGCGCGGCTGACGCAGCCGCGGGGGGCGATCGCCGCCGGCCACCTGCTCGCCGCCCCCGGCACCGCCGGGGTCGGCGCGCCCGCGTTCCGGGCGGACGTGCTGGCGGCGCTGCTCACCCACTGGTCCGAAGGCCCGGCGGGTGCCGCCGGGCGGGACGGCGCGCGGGAGTGCTTCTCGCTGCTGACCACCCTGGCGGCGGAGCGGACGCACCGGGACCTGCTGCACGAGATCGCCACGGATCCGCGGCGGCCGGGGGACGTCCGCCGGGCCGCGGCGCTCTTCTTCGCCGTACGCACCCGCGACGCCCAGCGGGCCCGGGCGCGGGGATGACCGCGGGCAACGCGACGGTCATCGTTCCGCCCGGGGCGGTGACGCCGGAGAACGGCGGGGATGGCGCGCCGGGTTGCGCCGTCCGGCCCGGCCTTGGTGCCGCGGCGGGGCGACGGTGGCGCCGGGAGGGCCCGCGCCCGGTGAGCGCGGGCCTTCCACGCGGCTCGGACCGCCGCAGCGTGAGGTGCGCCCACGCCGCCCCGCTGTGCGCCTACGCCGCCCGCTGTGGGCCGACGACGGCCCAGCACAGGCCGGCGGGATCGCGCAGCGTCACCTGGCACGACGGATCAGCCGGCGTCTCGACGCGGGCACCGGCGGCCACCGCCCGCCGCAGCACCGACTCGGGGTCCGTCCGCTCGATGGTCAACACGTCGTCGCGGCCCTCCGCCGTCGACGGCGCACCCGCCTCGTACCACTCGCTGACGGTCAGGCGGTGGCCGCCGACGGCCAGCTCGGCGTGCAGGACGCGCCCGTCGAGCAGACACTCTCGTTCGATCGCGACGGCGTCGAAGACGTCCGTGTAGAAGGCGATGGCCTCGTTCGTGTCGCTGACCGTCAGATGCGGCCCCGGCCGGTGGTCCTGTGCCCTCATGAAACTGCTGCGCCCTTCCCCTACTCGGCGATCCGGGTCCGACCGGTCCAGCGGAAGACCACCGGAAGGTCGAGCGCCCCGGGGGTGGAGCCCCGCTCGAAGTGCTCGTACCCGCCGTAGTGCAGGACCTTGATCTTTTCCTCCGCCTTGGCCACCCGGCGGTTACGCAGGTCGGCCGGCAGATCGACCGGGCCGCCCTCCAGGACGACCTCGATGACGCCGGCGGCGTCCCGGGCGACCGGATCAGCTTGCGAAACGTCCTTCATGGCACGACCTCCGTCGCATTCCGCACACCTCGGACGAACCGCCGCGCGGCGGCACCCGTCCACCAGGCCTGACGACACCCGTTGCCGGGTGAACGGACGCTTCACGGTCGAACGTCCTTGTCCGGTGACCGGCCGCCCGTTCTGCTCCGAAGGTAATCCAGATCACATTCACCGAACACCCTTAGGCCACCCCTAGGAATGGCCCTGGGCAGCGACGATGCTCCCCGTGCCGACCACACAGGTGTGACAGCTCACTCCCAGCGGAAGAACCGGGTGGCCGCCGCGGAGCCGACCACGGCCGTCACCGCCAGGGCGATCAGCTGCGGCAGCTCGGGGTTGGCGCCCGCCCACGCCGCACCGAGGGTGTCCACAGTGGCACCCAGCGGCGAGTAGTCGGCGATGGCGGCCAGGGCGGCCGGCATCCGGTCGCGCGGCAGCCAGGCGCCGGCCAGGAAGAGCAGCGGGAAGAACAGCGCGGGCCCGATCGACTGCGCCGCCCTGGCCGACGGCGCCAGCGCCGCGATCAGCAGGCCGACGGCGAAGAGGCACGCCACCCCGAGGAGGAAGGCCAGCACGAACCCGGGAACGTTGGCCGGTGCCGGCTGATCCAGCAGGAAGCGTACGGCGATCGCGGTGACCACCGCCCCGAGGACGCCCATCACGAGGTTGACCACCACCTGGGCCACCAGCAGGAGGCCGGGCTGCACCGGGGTGGTCGCCAGGCGGCGCAGCACCCGGCGCTCCCGGTAGATCCCGAGCGCCATCGGCAGGGTGAACAGCGCGAGCATGCCGATGGTGAGGGCCAGCGCGAGCGACGGCAGGAAGGTCTGCTCGGCGTGCTGCCCCGTGTCGGCGGCCGTACCGGCGCGCTGCGGCAGCCCGAAGACGAGCATCAGGCCGATCGGCAGGGCGAAGACGAAGAACAACGACACCGGTTCCCGGAGGAACAGCTTCGCCTCCACGGCGATCAGTTTGGACAGGGCGCTCACGACGACCTCCCGTCGGTCGGGGACTGCGCGGCGGTCCGACCCGGGCGGCCGGTGAGGGAGACGAACGCGTCGTCGAGGGTGGGCTGCTCGACCCGCAGCGCGGTGTAGTGGATCCCGCGCCCGTTGAGCACGGACATGACTGCCTGGAGCACGTCGGCCGTGCCGGTCACGGTCACCTCCTCGCCGTCGCGGGACACCCCCGTCACGTCGGGCGCCGCGAGCAGAGCAGCGTCCTCGACCGGCGCGGCGGGACGGAAGTACACCCGGTGCTCGGTGCCGACCCGGCTGAGCAGGCCGGCGGGGCTGTCAATCGCCACCACCCGGCCCTTGTCGATGATCGCGAGCCGGTCGCAGAGGCGTTGCGCCTCCTCCATGAAGTGGGTGACCAGCACGACGGTGACGCCCCGGTCGCGGATCCGCTCGACCAGGTCCCAGGTGTCCCGGCGGCCCTGCGGGTCGAGACCGGTGGTCAGCTCGTCGAGGATGGCGACCTCCGGTCTGCCGACCAGCGCCAGTGCCACCGACAACCGCTGCTTCTGCCCGCCCGAGAGCCTCTGGAAGTAGGTGTTGCGCTGCTCGGCCAGGCCGAGGTCCGTCAACAGCTCGTCGATGTCGGCCCGCTTGCGGTAGAAGGAGCGGTACAGGTCCAGCGCCTCCCACACCTTCATCTTGTCCGGCAGCTGGCTCTCCTGGAGCTGGGCTCCCACGCGCTGGCGCACCTCGGTGCGGTCGCGGACCGGGTCCAGCCCGAGCACCCGGATGGTGCCTCCGTCGGCCCGACGCAGGCCCTGCACGCACTCGACGGTGGTCGTCTTGCCGGCCCCGTTCGGGCCGAGCACCCCGAAGATCTCGCCCTGTTCCACCGTGAAGGAGACGTCGTCGACCGCGATCTTCTCGCCGTACCGCTTCTGCAGATGATCGACTTCGATGACCGGCATGGGGGGTGGTCCTCCTTCACGTGCGGGTTGCCGTCGAGAAGGGTGGGACCCCTCGGCTGATCGCGGCGTCGGCTTGCGGGAACGGGCCGGTGCCGGCCGGAGCCAGGCCGACCGACGCCCGACATCATCCGGCCAACCGATGCGCTAATCAACTGATCAGTTGACGAATCGGGGTGGGCGGCCGGAAATCGACGCAGGACAGGGGTGCCGACCGGAGACACGGCTCGGGGGCAGGGGTGCCGGCCGGTGACCGCAGGGTGTCCGTCGACGCGGGCCCGGTCACCGCCGGGCGGTCCCGCGGGTGCCTGGCGACGCGGGCCGTCAGCGCCGGGCCGGGCAGATCGACAGCAGTTCGTCGAGACGGGTCAGGACGACGTCCGGCCCGGCGGCGCGCAGGGTCGCCTCGTCGGACTCGCCCCACAGCGCGGCCACCGCCACCACGCCGGCCGCCCGCGCGCTGGCCAGGTCGCTCGGCGCGTCGCCGACCATCAGCGCCTGCCCCGGCCGGGCACCGAGCAGGCGCAGCGCCCGCCGCACGATGTCGGGAGCGGGCTTCGGCCGGGGCACCTCGTCCGAACCCACCACGTAGTCGACGAGCGGCAGCAGATCGAGCCGGCCGAGCAGGTCCCGGGCCCGGACTCCGCTGCGGCCGGTGGCCACGGCCAGCCCGATCCCCCGCCGACGCAACGTGCCGAGCAGCTCCGGCACCCCGTCGACCGGGGTGACCCGGTGCGCGAGGCGGTTGCTCTCCCGCACGAACGGCCCGGCCAGCGTCGCCGGCAGCCCCATCAGCTCCAGCACCTCCGGCAGGTACCGGCCCGGGTGGCGGCAGTACTCCTCGACCGGAGCCACGCCGTCGCCGACCACCTCGGCGTACGCGAGGGCGAACGCCTCCCTGGCCACGGCGAGGCTGTCGACCAGCACCCCGTCGAGGTCGAGCACCACGGCCCGGACACCGTCGGGTACCGCCGTCCACGTCGTCGCGTCCGCGACCACCGGTGCCACCTCCCGCCCGTGCGATCCGCCCCGCGCCCGTCGGTAGGGGTGGCAGGTCCCGGGGAGCCCCGACTACGGTCAGGACCGTCGTCCCGGGCCCGGCCGGCGCGGCGCACCCGCCCACCCGGACCCCCGGCGCACGACCGACCCTACCGGCGCCGGGATGCCCGTCGCAGGGTGCCGGCGCGCGCCCGGCCGGGTCGGCCCGGGTCCGAGACGCTGGAGAGGGATCGCACCATGCCGCTGCTGAGCTGGCTCTCGACGGGCACCGACGAGCGCCCGGACGCGATCCGGGTCGACGACCGGGCGGTGTCCTGGGTGGAGCTGCGCCGCCTGGCCGCGGCGGTGGCCGACGAGCTGCGCGGCGTCGACCGGGTGGCGATCGAGGCCACCGCGACCCTGGAGACGGTGGTCGGGGTGGTCGGCGCGCTGACCGCCGGAGCGGCGGTCGTGCCGGTCCCGCCGGACGCCGGGCCGATGGAGCGCGACCACGTCCTGCGTGACTCGGGATCGACGGCACTGCTGGTCCCGGCCGGCGCGGCGCGCACCGCCGAGGGCGCGGGCCGGGCCGTCGTGCCCATCGACCTGACCCGCCGGTCGGACACCCTCCACCCCGAGCCCGACCCGGCGCGCACCGCGCTGATCCTCTACACCAGCGGCACCACCGGCGCCCCGAAGGGCGCCGTGATCTCCCGCCGCGCGGTCGCCGCCTGCCTGGACGGGCTCGCCGACGCCTGGGCCTGGACGCCGGACGACCTGTTGGTCCACGGGCTGCCGCTGTTCCACGTGCACGGGCTGGTACTCGGTGTGCTCGGGCCGCTGCGGCTGGGCAGCGGGCTGCACCACGTCGGTCGGCCGCGCCCCGACCGCTATGCCGCCGCCGGCGGCTCGATGTACTTCGGCGTGCCGACGGTGTGGTCCCGGATCGCCGCCGACCCGGACGCGGCGCGGGCGCTGCGTCCGGCGCGGCTGCTCGTCTCGGGTAGCGCGGCGCTGCCGGCGGCCGTCTTCGCGGACCTCGCCACCCTCACCGGCCACCGGGTCGTCGAGCGGTACGGGATGACCGAGACCCTGATCACGGTGAGTGCCCGGGCGGACGGCCCGCGCCGGCCGGGCGCCGTCGGGCTGCCGCTGCCCGGGGTGCGTACGCGGCTGGTCGACGACACCGGTGCCGTGCTCCCCGCCGACGGAACGGCGATGGGCGAGCTCCAGGTCGTTGGCCCCACCCTCTTCGACGGCTACCTCAACCGCCAGGATGCCGACGCGGCGAGCCGCACCCCGGACGGCTGGTTCCGCACCGGGGACGTCGCCACCGTGGATCCGGACGGCTGGCACCGGATCGTCGGCCGGGCGTCCACCGACCTGATCAAGAGCGGCGGTTACCGGATCGGCGCCGGCGAGGTGGAGGACGCCCTCCTGGCGCACCCCGGGGTGCGCGAGGCCGCCGTGGTGGGCACCCCGCACCCCGACCTCGGCCAACAGGTCACCGCGTACGTGGTGGGCGACGGGGTGGACGGCGCCGAACTGATCGACTTCGTGGCCCGGCACCTCTCCGCGCACAAGCGCCCGCGCGAGGTACGCCTGGTCGACGCGCTGCCCCGCAACGCCCTCGGCAAGGTGCAGAAGACCAGGCTGACGGCGGACTAGGGCTGGACGGCCGGGATGCTGATCGCGGTGGCCACCAGTCCCCGGTCGACCATGAACCTGCCGGCGAAGGTCGTCACCGGTTCCCCGCCGAGCACCGGGCCGGGCACCAGCAGCCGGGCCTCGAAGGTACCGGCCGGATCGATGACTATGTCCGCCTCGGAGAAGTCCAGCCACCGGCCGGTGAGCGGGAACCACGCCTTGTACACCGACTCCTTGGCGCTGAAGAGCAGCCGGTCCCAGCAGACGGCGGGCCGGGCCGCGCCCAGCGTCGCGGTGCGCGCCCGCTCCACCGGCAGGGCGATCGCGTCGAGCACCCCGTCGGGCAGCGGCGCGTGCGGCTCGGCGTCCACGCCGAGGGTGGCGAACGCTGTCGTACGCCCGAGGACCGCCGCCCGGTAGCCGTCGCAGTGCGTCATGCTGCCGACCACCCCGCTCGGCCAGACCGGGGCGCCCCGGGCCCCGGAGACGATCGGCACCGGGGCGAGCCCCAGCTCGCCGAGGGCCACGCGGGCGCAGTGCCGCACGGTGGTGAACTCCCGGCGGCGCTTCTCCACCGACCGGGCGACCAACGCCTCTTCCTCGGGGAACAGGGTCAGGTCGGTGGGGTCCGTGAAGGACTCGGCCACCGCCACGGCGGAGGGCAGGATCTGCTCGATCACGTCCGCCGATGCTAGGCGGTGCGGCGGCCCTCGCCGTAACGACGGTGACGGTACGGTGCACCATAGGGGTCGGGTACGGGTGCCGGGCCGCGCGGGCGGCTGCCAGTCTGGGGGCGGGCCCCGGTCCCACGGGCGGGGCACGCGGATTCTGGGTCGGATGGATGCGGGAAAGCGATGCTCACTGGCAAGGTGGTGCGGTTCGACGAGGTGCGGGGCTACGGGTTCATCGCCCCGGACGACGGCAGCGACGACGTGTTCGTGCACGCGAACATGCTGGACGGGGACAAGTGGGCGCTGTCGCCCGGCGTCGCGGTGGAGTATGAGGCGGTGGGCACCGACCGCGGCCCCAAGGCCGTGCTGGTGCGGGTGGTCGGCGCTCCGACGGGTGGGGAGCGCAACGGGACGGCCGGCGCCGCGGCGCCCTCCCGGGCCGCCGTGGCGGTCACCGGCCGCAGCAGGGACGGCGGAGAGGCCACCGGCGGGGCCGAGGACGACGAGGGCCTGTGCGACGTGCTCTCCGAGCGGGCCTTCTACGCTGAGACCACCGAGGCGCTGGTGACCTCCGTGTCGGATCTGACCGGGGCGCAGATTGTGGCCGTACGTGCCCGCATGTTGGACCTGGCCCGACGGCACGGCTGGGTGGAGGGCTGACCGAGGCGGGAGTCGGGGTGGACCCCGCCGGCCGGCCTAGCCGGCGGCGATCAGCAGGGACTTCCTGATCCGGCCGAGCGCGCTGCGCGGCAGCTCGTCGACGAAGTGCACCCGCCGGGGTCGTTGGCCCGCCGAGAGATACCGGCCGACGTGGTCGATGAGCACCTGCGCGGTCAGCCCGTCGGCGACCACGTACGCGGTGACCTGCTCACCGAGCGCGTGGTGCGGCGTGCCGACGACGGCGGCGTCGCGCACCCCGGGATGGCTCAGCAGCGCCTCCTCGATCTGCCCGGCGGGCATCCGCCGGCCACGGCTGTGCACCACGTCGAGCCCGCACCGGCCGATGATCCGGTACGAGCCGTCGGCGGCCACGCTGGCCAGGTCGCCGGTGGGGTGCCAGCGACCGGCGGCGACGCCCTGACCGGCCCCGACGTAACCGCTGAACAGCGTCGGCCCGCAGACGCTCAACTCGCCGACCGACTCGCCGTCGGCCGGCACGGGCCGGGCGTCGCGGTCCAGCACCCGGGCCCGCACGCCGGGCAGGGGGGTGCCGACGGCACCGGCGACGGTGCGGCCGTCGGCTCGTCCGGTCAGCGCGATGAGTGTCTCCGTGGTGCCGTACGCCTGCACCGGTGCGCGCGAGGTGAGCAGCCGGAGGCGCTCGGCCACGGCGCCGGGCAGGGGGGCGTCGGCGGAGATCAGGATTCGGGCCGCGGACAGCGACCGCGCCCACCGGCTGTTCAGCGCGATCCTCGCCCACTGTTCGGGCAACGCCAGGTACATGGTGCCGACCGGTCCCGCCGCGGCGTTGCGGTCGAGGTGGACGAAGCGACTGCCGACCCGCAGCGCGCCGAGTAGGCCGACGACCAGACCGTACGCCCGGAACAGCGGCGCGCCCTGGACCACGACGTCGTCCTCGCTCCACCGCCAGGCCTGGGCCAGCAGGTCGAGGTCCGCGGCGATGGCCCGACGCGAGATGCGCACCCCGCGCGGGGGCCCGCCGGCGCCTCCGGTGTAGAGGATTACCGCATCGGTGCCGGGGGCGGGCTCGGGGTGGTGCGTCGACGAGCGCTGACGCAGGTCGACCGGGACCGTGGGCAGCCGGTGGCTGCCGGGCAGGCTCCGGCCGAGGAGCAGCGTCGCCCCGGACTGCCGCAGGATGCGGCGCCGTTCGCACTCCTCGGCGTCGGGGGGCAGCGGCACGAGCGGAACGCCCGCGTGGAGGGCGCCGAGCATGCCGACCACCGTCTCCAGGGTCGGTGTGCCGTCGACCGCCACCGCGCACGCGCCCCTGATCCGGTCGGCGACGGCGGCGACGCAGCCGAGCAGGGCCTCGCTGGAGAGGGTACGGCCGGCCACCCGCAGCGCGTCGGCCCGATCCGCGCCCAGTCCCCGCAGCGCCGGCAGCAGTGTCATCTCCGCTATCCCCTGCGGAGGTCGTCAACGAGTCGCGGCAGCAGCTGGGGCATCACGACGGCCACAGAGCCCTTCAGGTCATGGGGCCGACACGGCCCCATATCCGGCTATCCCTACGTAAGAAACGGGTGCCCCGAAATTAGGCCGGGCTAACGTCCGGCACAACCCCTAGCCACCGCGCCCCGATCCCCTGCCGGGCCGACGGGCCAGGTAGGACGGTATGTCGCGCCGGCTTCGGTGATGTCCGGTCACGCCGCCGTCTCTGGCCAGTGACACTATGGAGAATCGTCGGTGTCGCCGCAATTGCTGACATCGACGTATTGAATTGGGCACGACATCATCGAGGACACGCAAGGCCATCGACGCATTGACGTGTTTTGCCTATCAGCAAACGCTTGCCGCCGGGCGCGTAACGACGCCGTCACGCGACGACAGCCGTGGACGCATTAACTCTCTTTTAACAAAATCATTGTCTAATTTCCCAAACGTCCGATTCTGGGTGCGGCCGGGCGTCGCGCGGCGGGCGCCGATACCTCCGCTCCGCCTCGGCAGTCCGCAGTCGCACTTCGGGGAGGCGATCTCTCACTCCGCAACAATTCGGGATTCGTCGGCAATTGCGAGTCGTCCCGCCCGGGACGGGCGCGGCCGCGGACGCCCGGACCGGCGGAGCCGGACGCGCCGCCGGCGCCCGTCCCGACGTCTCGACCCCCGGGGCCGAGGCGCGCAGACGGGCATGGACCCGCGTTGACACTGAGTTGAGCAGCGCCTACGCAATGATCCCGGGCGCGCGTCCCACGAACCGGGACCCAGCTCGGAGCTAGATCGACAGCAGGCGATGTCGTCCCCCGACGGGTCGGCGGAGGGGCCCGCCGGCGGCGCCAGCGGACCGGACGCGCCTAGCACGGGTAACCGCGCCAGCCAATCGCCGAGCGGGCCAGAAAGGCGAAACCAATGGGTCGCGAGAGCGCTCTGTCACGTTGCGACGCCGCCCGGCGACTTTCCGTTGTCAAGCGAGGCCGAAGGCGCGTCCCGGCCGACGGCCACCCGCCACCGATGTTTGCCCATCCTTTACAAACCTCGGCTTGCCGCCCAATTGCCGAACTGCCATACTCCCACCATCACGGCGGTCGATGGGGGGAGATCGGCCCGGAGAGGCTGGAGAATTATCGCCAGGGCCGGCAAGGGCGCAACTCGAAGTCGCCAGCCGGACGGATCGGTCGATGGTTCGCCGGCTTCAATCGATGGTCGTCTGTATTTACTAATAATGGAATGGGTCAAGAATTGCCGGTCTCCGATTTCGTCGAGCTCCCGGGCCGCGCAGGGCCGGCGGCCCGGCCGGTGACTGCGGGCGGCGTGCCCCCTCGGAGGCCACGGCGATGGAGCTGACCGAGCGGTCGTGCCAGCTGAGCCTGTTGGAAGGCCGGGTCGCGGACCTGTTCCGAGGCGGCACCGGGCCGACGAACCGGACGGTGACCGTGCTGACCGGTCCGGTCGGCGTCGGCAAGACCACGCTGTTGCAGACCTTCGCCCGACGGGCCTGCGACGCCGGAGCGCGCGTCCTCGGCGCGAGTGCGTCGCGCGCCGAACGCACCGTCCCGCTGGAGGTCGTCCGACAGCTCGTCCGGGCGGCGCCGTTGAGCGGCGCCGGCGGCCCGGACACCTGGGCCCGCCTCGGGCGGCTACTGGACGAGGGTGCCCTCGCCTGGGCCGACGCCGACGACACCGACGACGAGGGCACGGCCCTGACCACCGCCGCGATCGGTGGGGCCCTGCTCGAGATGACCACGCGGGGACCGCTGGTCATCGCGGTGGACGACATCCATCACGCCGACGTGCCGTCGCTGCGCTGCCTCGACTACGTGGCCCGACGGATCTCCGGCCTGCCCGTGCTGATCGTCCTGACCGAGGCGCCGCGTACCAGGCCGTGGCGGCCTGACGTGCACGCCGAACTGCTGCAACCCGCGAGGCTGCACCGCATCCGGCTGCCGCTGCTGACCCCCGACGGCACGTTCCAGCTGCTCGCCCAGCAGCTCGGCGTTCCGGTCGCCCGGACCATCGCCGCGGAGAGCCACCAAATCAGCGGCGGCAATCCGCTGCTGGTGCAGGCGCTCGCCGAGGATCAGGCGGCGGCACCCCGGCCCGCCGACCACCCGACGGTCGGAGAGTCGTTCCGGGAGGCGGTGCTCAGCTGCCTGTACCGCTGCGACCATCTGGTGCTCAACGCCGCCCGGGTGCTCGCCGTGACCGGCGAGGCGCTGCACGGCAACCTGCTGCCCCACCTCGTCGACGCCCGGTCACGGGCCGCGCTGGACGCGATCGACGACTCGACCAGTGCGGGGCTGATCAACGAGCGGGGGTTGCGCCACCCGGCGGTGAGCCAGGCCGTGATCGACGGGATGACCACCGAAGAACGCGCACGGCTGCACCTGGAGGCGGCCTGTCTGCTGCACGACGACGGCGCGCCGCCGGCCCGCGTCGCGCCGCACCTGATCGGGATCGACGAGCTGGTCGAACCCTGGATGGCGCAGACCCTGCTGGACGCCGGCGAACAGGCGCTGCTCGACGGCGAGGTGGAGGCCGCCCTGCGGTACCTGCGCCGCGCCCACCGGGGCCGCGCCGGCGAGTGCCTGCGGGCGCGGATCCGTTCGGCGCTGGCCCGCGCCGAGTGGCGGCTCGACCCGCAGGCCGCGATGCCCCACCTCGTCGGCGTCGTCACCGCCATCCGCGCCGGACATCTCGGCAGCCAGCAGGCCGCCGGTCCCATCCAGTACCTCCTCTGGCACGGTGAGATCGAGGAGGCCGTCGAGCTGGTCAACCACCTGAGCGAACGGGGGGACGGCGCCGACGCGCGGACCGCCGCCGAGCTGCTCATCATCACGGGCTGGATGTCGATCCTCTACCCGGGGGTGATGGTCGATCGCCCGTCGCCCACCACGGCCGGACGGGACCCGCTCACGCTGGCCAGGGTCAAGCGCGGGATCGAGGGGGCCACGCTGCTGTCCGCCGTGCTCGACCGCGGTGACGCCGGCGCGGTCGAGCAGGCCGAGCGGACGCTGTCGACGACCGGGCTGGACGACGAGCAAAGCATGTGGACCGCCGTCTGCGCCCTCATCGCCATCATCTACGCCGATCGGCTGGACCTGGCCGACGACTGGTGCGACCGGCTGGGCCGCGACCCGGCCACCCCGCACCACCCCACCCCCTCAGCACTGCTCACGGCCCTGCGGGCGACCGTCGCCGGACGGCTCGGTGACCTCTGCCGGGCCGACAGGCTGGCCGACGAGGCACTGGGACAGCTCTCGCCGAAGGGCTGGGGGGTGGTGATCGGGATACCGCTCGCCGTACGGATACGCGCCCTCACCTTCATGGGCCGGCTCGACGCGGCGGCGGCCTGCCTCCAGGTGCCGGTGCCGCCGACGATGTTCGAGACCCCGATCGGGCTGCACTACCTCCAAGCGCGTGGAATGCACGCCCTCGCCGCGGGCAGCCCGGAGGCCGCACTGGCCGATTTCCAGCTCTGCGGGCAGCTGATGCACCGGTGGAGCCTGGACTTCTCGGGCCTCGTCCCGTGGCGCACCGAGTCCGCGCGGGCGCTGCTCCGGATGGGCCGCCGCCAGCAGGCCGGCAAGCTCGTCCGCGAGGAGCTGGCCCGGCTGCGGCCCGTCCACGTCCGGTACCGGGCGGCCGCCCTGCGGGTCCTGGCCGCCACCGAGGACGGGTCGGATCGGATCCCGCACCTGCGCAGCGCCGTCCGGCTGCTGCGGCAGTGCGGCGACCGGATGGAGCTGGCGCACAACCTGGCCGACCTCGGTCACGCCTACCAGCAGGCCGGCGACCGGCGGCAGGCCCGCGTCGCGTCGCGGTCGGCCCGGGAACTGGCGGAGGAGTGCGGGATCCGGATGCTGCGGCCCGGCGTCTCCACCGCCAGGAACGGTGCCGTCGAGGGCCGCCGCGACACGACGGTCCTGGTCGAGGGGCTGACCGACGCGGAATCCCGGGTGGCCGTCCTGGCCGCCCAGGGTCACACGAACCGTGAGATCGCCGAGAAGCTCTTCCTGACGGTCAGCGCGATCGAGCAGCGGCTGACCCGGATCTACCGGAAGCTTGACGTCAACTCGCGCAGCGAGCTGACCACCCGGCTGCGGTCGGGCCGCCCCGGCGCCACGGTCCTGGATCCGCCGTCACGAGGCTCGGGCGACCCGGGCCGCCGGCCCCCGGGGCCCCGGCTCCGCTGAGTCGCCGTCCGCCCCGGCGCGGGTCCGCCACGCCTGTCCCCCGCGACCCCGCCTGCCCCGACCGTCGCCAGCGGTCGGCTCCGGCGGCGGCCGATCGTCGTCGGCCGTCCGCGCCGGTCTCCGCCCTCGCGGGCCGTCGCCCCGCGTCCGTTTCCCGCCACTGTCCGTACGAGCGGGTATGCGCGGGGAAGGCCGACATGACACCATCGAGCTGCGCACCGGACACCGGCGACTCACCGGGCCGCCATCTCCGCCCGTCTGGCCGACTCCGGCACCCCTCATGACGGTTCGCGCAACCCCTACATCCGTTCCAGGGCCGCAGGATTGGGCGCGAAACGATGGGGTCTCGCGCCCGTTGTCGCGCACCCACGCCGGTGCCAGACTCGCCCTGAACACGCGGACCGTTCGGCGAGAACCCCGGTCCGGCGAAGGATTTCCAGGTCCGTCCGGCATGGCGGCCGGTGCGCTCCACCCCTATCCGGCAGACACGGGTGGAGGGGCGCGGCCGTTCGGCAAGGGGGAGGCGGTGTCGGCAACACCGGGGTTCCCGGTGCCGCGCCGCGTACGAGAAGGGCTGACACGCTGGTGTTGGTGCAGCAAGAGGAACAGACGACCCGCCTCCGGCGCGCGTTCCGGGCCTGCGAGGAGCAGCAACGCGGCCACGTCGCGCTGGTCACCGGCGCCGTGGGAAGCGGCAAGACGAGCCTGCTGGAATCGTTCAGCGAATGGGCGGCGGGTGCCGGCGGGCAGGTGATGAGCGCCGCCGGCTCCCGGGCGGAGCGCGGGCTGCACCTGGGGGTCGTCGGGCAGCTCTGCCACAGCGCACGGCTCGCGCCGGAGGCGGCGGCCCGGGTCGAGAAGCTGATGCGGGACGCCACCTTCGCCGTGCCGCTGCCCGAGCCCGGCGACGAGACGGCCGACGGCGACCGGGCCTGGGCGCCCCTGCTGCACGGCCTCTTCGCCACCCTGCTCGACCTGACCGCCAGCGGCCCTCTGGTCCTCGCCGTCGACGACGTGCACCACGTGGACCCGGCCTCGCTGCACTGCCTTCTCTACGTGGCCCGCCGGCTGCGCCACACCCGGATCATGGTCGTGCTCGCCGAGGCGTCGACGCTGCGTCCGCCGCACCCGCTGTTCCGGGCCGAACTGCTCAGCCAGCCGCACTTCTCCCGCATCGGCCTGCCGCCGCTGACCGTGGACGCCGTCGCCCGGCTCGTCGGCGGCGACGCCGACGACGCCCGCAGGACGGCGGAGCGTTGCGTGCGGATGACCGGCGGCAATCCGCTGCTCACCCGAGCACTGCTCGAGGAGCTGGCCAGCGGTGGGGTGAGCGACGAGTACGGCCCGGCCGTCGGTGACGCGTTCGACCAGGCCGTGCTCGGTTGCCTCTACCGGCACGAGCCGGGGGTCCGCCGGGTGGCCCAGGCGCTGGCGGTGCTCAACCGGCCCGCGCCGGTCGACCTGCTCGGGCACCTCCTCGACGTGGTGCCCGAGTCCACCGTCCCGGCGGTACGGGTGTTGCGCACCTCGGGTCTGATGGAGTCCGACCAGTTGCGCCACCCGCGCATCCTGCGCTCGATCCTGGGCGACATGTCGGCCGACGAACGGCGGAGCCTGCACCAGCGTGCCGCCGAGGTGTTGCACGACCACGGTGCCGAGCCGAGCGTGGTCGCCGAGCACCTGGTGGCCGCCGGGACGGCGGGTGCGCCCTGGATGGTGCCGGTGCTCCAGGACGCCGCCGGGCACGCGTTGGCGTCTGGCCGGCCGGACGTGGCCGCCGCCTGCCTGCGCCTGGTCTCCCGGGCGCCCGTCGACGAGCAGCAGCGGACCGCCACCACCGAGATGCTGGTCAACGCCCGCTGGCAGATCAACCCGTTGACCGTGAACGGGAAGCTGACCGAGCTGGTGGAGGCGGCGCGGACCACCGGATGGTCCACCGACGCGGGGCTGTCCGCCGTGCCGTACCTGCTCTGGCAGGGCCGGGTGGACGAGGCGACCGAGGCGGTCGGCGCGTTCTCGTCCGACGTCGAGCACGCCTCGACCGCCCTGGCCGGTCGCCTGCGGATGATGCAGCTGCTGGTCTCCCTCTCCCACCCGGAGCACCTGGCCACGGTGCGGGAGACCCCGAGCACCTGGAGTCGGGCGGCGAGCGCGCCGACCACGATCAGCCCGCTGCTCCAGGCGGTGACGGTGCTCGGCACCGCGCTGACGCCGGCCACGGACAACGACACCGTGGCGACCGCCGAGCAACTACTCCAGCGCCACCACACCGACGACGGCGCGCTGGGGCTGCTGGCCGCTCCCCTGCTGGCGTTGCTGTGGACGGGTCGGTCCGACCGGGCCGCCGTCTGGGGGGACGTGCTGCTCGGCCGACCGGTGGCCCAGCATGCCCCGGGGTGGCGGGCCGTCATGCGGGCGATCCGGGCGGAGGCGGCATTGCGCGTCGGTGACCTGCCCGGCGCCGAGCACCACGCCCGCGCGGCCTTGGAGGACATGCCCGCCGCCGCCTGGGGAGTGGCGGTCGCCGGCCCGCTGGCCACGCTGATCGCCTGCGCGACCGAGTCGGGCCGGTTCTCCGAGGCCGACCGGTGGCTCGCCCACCCCATCCCGTCCGGCATGTTCCGTACCCCGCTGGGCCTGCACTACCTGGCCGCCCGGGCCCGGCACCACCTGGCCGTGCGTCGGCCGCACGCCGCCACCACCGACCTGCGGCGGTGCGGCGAGCTGATGCGAACCTGGGGCATCGACGCGGCCGGGCTCGTGCCGTGGCGGCTGGAGCTGGCTCGGGTGCAGCTCAGCGTCGGCAACAAGACGCAGGCCACACAGCTTCTCCAGGAGCAGCTGCGGGTGCCGCACGGGGTCGACGACCGGACCCGGGGCCGCACGCTGCGGCTGCTCGCCACGACAGCCGCCCAGGACCACCGGCGCAAGCTGCTCTCCGAGGCGGTCAACCTGCTCCAGTCCAGCGGCGACCGGCTGGAACTCGTCCGGGCCCTCGGCGACACCGGCCAGACGCTGCAACGCGCCGGGGACTCCGCCCGTGCCCGCCTGCTCGTCCGTCGGGCCTACCAGCTCGCCCAGGACTGCGGGGCGTCGGTGCTGGCCCAACGGCTGATCCGCCGCGAGCCGGGCAGCGGGCTGTCGGCGTATCCGGTCGCCGCCGAGTTGCAGGAGCCGGACGACGGGCTGAGCGACGCCGAACGCCGGGTCGCCGCGCTGGCCGCCCAGGGGCACACCAACCGGCAGATCTCCAGCAAGCTCTTCATCACCGTGAGCACGGTCGAGCAGCACCTGACCCGGGTCTACCGCAAGCTGGACGTGAAGCGCCGCACGGACCTGCCGTCCCGACTCGTCGCGTACGCGGAGGCGTTGGCCGACGAGACCCAGGGCGCCGCGTCCTGACGGACGTCGAGGGGGGCGCGGTGTTTCCACCGCGCCCCCCTCGGCATACGACGGCCGCGAGCTCAGCCGACGCTCAGCCCGACGGTGGGACGGGCGGCCGCCGCGTCGCGGTGCCGCAGCACGAGGTCGGCGGCGGCGGTGACCCCGCCGGCCTGCCGCATCCGCCTGCTCCACAGCCGCGCCCGCGCCCGGAACGTCTCCTCGTGCAGCAGCCGCCCGAGCTTGGCGAGGACGTCCTCGACGTCCAGCGAGTCGGCGCGCTCGACGGAGAGGGCCACCCCGCTGTCTACCGCGCGCACCGCGCCGTCGGGGCAGTCCAGCCAGAACGGCATCACCAGCTGCGGTACGGCGAAGTGGACGGCCTCGTGGATGGCGTTGGCGGCGCCGTGGTTGAAGAAGACCCGCACGTGCGGGTGGGCCAGCACCCGCAGCTGCGACGGCAGCCACGCCTCCACCCGCAGGTTGCCCGGCAGCCGGTGCGCCGGCGGGAGGAGACGCCGCTGGCGCGCGGGCACCTTCCACAGCACGGCGTGCTCCGGCCCGAGCCGGTCGGCGACCTCGACGATCGCGTCCACCTGCCCCTGTGACAGTCGCATGATGGTGCCGAACCCGACGTAGACCACCGAGGGGTGGTCGTCGAGCCACCGGGTCAGCTCGTCGTCCCCGTCGGCCGGCGGCAGCTCGCGGGGCACCACGGGCCCGAGCATCCGCAGCTTCTCCGGGGCGGTCGCGAACGGATACTCGAAACCGAAGACCGTGTACGCCATGAGGGCCGCGGCGGCCTCGACGTACTCCGCCGGGCGCATCTCCGGGTTGCGGATGCCGGCGGCGCTCCGGCTGGCCACGGCGGCGAGGCTCCGGCGCAGCCGCTCCGGCTCCATCAGCGCCCGTACCAGCCGGTTGCGGAAGCCGACGTTGGCCGCCTGCTGCCGGGGCGTCATCCGCTCCGGCAGCCCGGAGAACGGGGCGGGGTAGCGCGACGGCAGGTGTTCCTGGAGGAAGTTCGACGGCGGCAGCGAGATGCTCACCACGTAGGGCAGCTGCCGCGTCTGCGCGGCGTCCATCGCCCAACTGGCGAGGCTGTCCAGCACGGCCACCGCCGGCCCGACCTCGTCGATGACCTCGAGGCAGCGTTGGTAGAGGTGCCGCACGTGGTCGTGGTCGGTGCTGACGTCGAGGTATCGCGCGAAGCTGGTCGCCCGGTCACCGGTGGTCAGCGCCCGGTACGTCGCGTCGTCCCACGTGTCCGGTGACGACTGCGGCCGGGCCGGGCCGAGCGAGACGAACGTGACCTCGCCCGGGCCGCGCAGCCCTTCGACGTCCCCCCGGCGATCCTCGGTCGACGCGAACCAGACGTTCCCGACCCCCCGGGCCTTCAACTCGCCCGCGATGGTCAGCAACGGGTTGAACAACCCCGCGCTGTTGTACGCGACGACCAGCACCGCTCGGTCGCGGTCGTTTCCGGTCATGTGCACCGTCCGCCACTCCTTTCCGCCTGTGCGGCGACCCGCGTCGTCCGACCCTGGAGTACGCCACGCCGGGGGGCTGTTCGTGGAGCCGTCCGGTCGGCGGCGGGGTCACGACGAGATATGTCGATCCGACAACGTCGGGCGGCGCTCCGCTGGAAGGGCCTGCCACTCCAGGACAGCCGGGGGTCAGGAGCTACCGCCGTCTATGCAGCCTGCCACGACCGACACGGGACCGCTCGCGGAGAGGCGGATTTTATGCCGGACATTTCCGACTAATCGGCTCGGTCGACATGCGCACCGGTCAATGGGTGGGATAGATCACCCGGCACGACGACGCCGATGGCCCGGGCCGCGTGAGCGGCCCGGGCCATCGGCGTCGGGTGATACGGCGTACCGGTCGGTTCGTGGCTGGTAGGACCTACCTGGGCTAGTCCATGGCGCGGCGCATGAAGCCACGCATGCCGATCATCGAGAACACCACGAAGACCCCGGCGAGGACGCACATGCACAGCCAGAGCGGCAGCGATTCGACCCCCGGCGGCCCGACGAGCGACCGGGTCGCCTCGCTGATGTAGGTGAGCGGGTTGAGCCCGCAGATCACCTGGTACCAGCGCAGCGAGTCCAAGCCGAGCAGCGGGAACTGGGTCGCGCCGGTGAACATGAGCGGGGTCATCACCACGGTGAACATGATCTGGATGTGCTGCGTGGGTACCAGCGTGCCGAAGGCGAGGCCCACCGCCGCACCGACCAGCGCGCCGACCGCCAACACCCCGATCACCTTGAGCACGACCGCCCAGGGCCAGGTGACACCGAGCATGAGCATACCGACCGGGATCAGCACCACGCCGGCGATCAGGCCTCGGATGCCGCCGAAGACGATCTTCTCCAGGGCCACCAGCGGAATCGCCATGGGCGACAGGAGGCGGTCCTCGATCTCCCGGGTGAAGGAGAAGTCCATCATCATCGGCAGCGCGGTGTTCTCCAGCCCGATCAGGAAGGCGTTCAGCGCGATGACGCCGGGCAGCAGCACGTTGCTGAAGTCGTCGCTGGCGTAGCCCAGGTCGCCGAGCACCTTGCCGAAGATCAGCAGCATGAACAGCGGCTGGATGAAGACCTGGAGCAGGAAGCCGACCATCTCCCGGCCGGTGACGAACAGGTCCCGCGAGAGCACCGCCCGGAACGTGGCGAACTGGTCCAGCGCGCGCACCGGCGGCGGCGAGGCCTGCGGCGGCGCGGACGGGGGGGCGGGGGCGGCGACGCTCACCGAAGTTCCCTTCCGGTCAGGTGGATGAAGACATCTTCCAGGCTGGGCTGGCCGATGTTCAGGTCACGGACCTCGCAGCCCAGGTCGGCGAGGATCTTCATCGCCATCGGGATGGCGTTGGCCGGCTGGCCGCTGGTGTAGACCCGGAAGGAGAGCGGGGCGTCCGGATCGGCGGGCTCGTCGGGGCCCGGAGCGGGCGTCGGCATCGCCGGCATGCCGGGGAACGCCGGCGCGGCGGCGGGCGCCGGGGCGGCCACCTTGAAGTGTTCCACCTGCTCCACGTCCGGGATCGCGTCGAGCGCGGCCCGCACCTCCTCGGCGGGGGCGCCGGGGGTCACCACGAGAGTCAGGGTGCTGCTGCCCGGCAGCGTACGGGTCAGCGCGGACGGGGTGTCCAGGGTGAGCAGCTTGCCGTGGTCGACGATGCCGACGCGGTCGCAGAGCTTTTCCGCCTCGTCCATGTCGTGCGTGGTGACCACCACGGTCACCCCGGCCCGCTTCAGCTCGGCGATGCGGTCGTGCACGAAGAGCCGGGACTGCGGGTCGAGGCCCGCGGACGGCTCGTCGAGAAAGAGCACCCGGGGCGAGTGCATCAGCGCCCGGGCGATCATCGTGCGCTGGGCGAGGCCGCCCGACAGGAAGTCGGTACGGTGGTTCGCGAAGTCCTTGAGCCCCATCTGATCGAGCAGTTCGTCCGCCCGCCGAATGCGCTCCGCCCGGGGCACGCGGTGGTACGCCGCGTGGAACAGCAGGTTCTGCCGCACGGTCAGCGCCCGGTCGAGGTTCACCCGCTGCGGCACGACCGCCAGCAACTGCCGCGCGACGGCGGGCGCGCCGATCACGTCGGCGCCGCACACCTGGGCCCGGCCCGAGGTGGCCCGCACCCGTGTGGTCAGCACCCCGATCGTCGTCGTCTTGCCGGCGCCGTTCGGCCCGAGCAGGCCGAAGACCTCACCGGCGCCGACGGAGAAACTCAGTCCGTCCACCGCCGGTGGCATGTTGGGCTGGTACCGCTTGACCAGCTCCGTGACCACCACTGCCTCGTCCACGTCGTCATGCTCCGTCCTGAAACGTCGGTCCGATAGATGTACGGGTGCCGATAGGGGGCGCTAGGGGCACGCCAGGGGCGGCAACTGTCACAGACCCTGTGCGGTCAGCCATCGCTGCACCGTGCCGGCGAGTTCCGGCCCCCTGTCGGCGACCATGCTGAAGTGGTCACCGGCCGCGTCCGCCACCTCGTGCGGGTAGGGCCAGCGGGACCGCCAGCCGTCCTTTTCGCCGTCCCACTCCCCCAACGGCTCGCTGGCGCGCACCAGCAGGGTCGGCGCCGCCATCTCGGTCGGCTGCCAGTCCAGGAACAGGGGCAGGTAGCCCGCCCACGCGGTCGTCCGCCAGTCGTCCATCGGCGTGTACGCGCTCTCCCGGTCGATCATCCCGTCGAGCAGCTGCGGCACCCATCCGCCGAGCACCTCGCTGTTGGCCGGGTAGGTGTCCATCAGCACCACCGCGTCCGGCGACCGGCCCTGGCGTTCCAGCTCGCCGGCGAGCAGGTTGGCCACCATCGCGCCGCCCGAGTGACCGGCGAGCACGAACGGCCCGGCGCCGACGGCGCGCAGCACCGTGTCGACGTGCACCCGCAGCAGGGCGTCGAGGTCGGCGGGAAGCTCCTCGCCCACGCCGAACCCGGGGTTGGGCAGGGCCCAGACGTCGCGTACACCCCGGAAGCCGGCGGCGAGTCGGGCGTACTCGTGGGCCCCCGAGAGCAGCGACATGGTGCAGCAGCACACCAGCTGCGCCGACGCATCCCCCTGCGCCAGCCGGAGGATGCCGGCCGGGCGGGTGAGCTGCGCCGGTTCGCTGAAGCTGGGCCGGAACTGGGCGAGCTTGACCAGGAGTTCGGCGTAGCCCGCGGGGTCCTCGCGTGCCTTGGGCTGGTTGAACAGCCCGCCGAGCAGCCCACCGCCGGCGCTCTCCTGGGCGGGTCCCTCGGCGGTCGTGTCCCCGGCGGCGTCCGCGCCGACGAGCTGACCGAGCAGGTGACGGGCCAGCGCCGTAGGGGTGGGGTGGTCGAAGAGCAGGGTCGCCGACAGCTCCGCCCCGGTCTCCTGGCGCAGCGCGTCGCGCAGTTCCAGCGCGGTCAGCGAGTCGAAGCCGAGTTCCAGGAAGTCCCGGTCGGCCTCGACCGCCCCGGGTGAGGCGTGCCCGAGCACCGTGGCCACGCGGGCCCGCACCAGGTCCAGCAGGATCCGGTGCCGATCGCCGGCCGTGGCGCCGGCCAGTCGCTCGCGCAGCGCCCCGGCCGGGTCGGCCGCCTCGCCACCGGGACCGGCCTTCCGGTCGGCGGCGACCGCCGCCTCGGGCACGCCACGCAGCAGCGGACTGGGCCGTACGGCGGTGAAGGCCGGCACGAACGCGGGCCAGTCGAGGTCGGCGACCGCGAGCTGGTCGTCGCCGCGGCCGATGGCCTGCTCCAGCGCGGACAGGGCCAGCTCGGTGGGGAGCGGACGGACCCCCCGGCGGCGCAGCTGCGCGGCGTCGGTCACCTCGTCCGCCCAGGGCACCCACGCGACGACGGTGCCCGGCCGGCCGGCGGCTCGGCGGCCGGCGGCCAGCGCCTCCAGCCCAGCGCCGGCGGCGGCGGCGACGGCCGCTCCCCCGCTGCCCCAGACGGCGGCGGTGGAGGTGAAGACTACGAACTCGTCGATCGGCCGGCCGGCGAAGGCCCGGTCGAGCAGGTCCACGGCCCCGGTGCGGGCGGCCACGGCGTCAGCCAGGTCGCGCGGGTCCAGCGTCGCGATCGGGTCGCCCGTCCCGTCGGAGTCGGCGACGTGCAGGACGGTGCGGACCTCGGTGCCGGCGGCGGCCAGCCGGTCCAGCGCCTCGGGCAGCCCGTCTAGGTCGTCGACGGCGGTGACGGCGACGTCCGCGCCCGTCGCGTCGGCGGGCGCCGCGGAGCCGACGAGGACGAGGTGGGTCGCGCCGCGGTCGACGAGCCACCGCAGCAGGTGCGGGGTGCGTACCGCCGCAGCCCCGTGCACCAGGACCGCGCCCCGGGGTCGCCACTCCGCGGCGGCGGCGCCGGCCGGGGCGCGCGACAGCCGCCGCGCGTAGACCCCGCCGGAGCGCACCGCGAGCTGGTCCTCGTCGCCGTCGGCCGCGACGAGCCGGGCGAGCACGGCGAGCGCGACGTCGTCCGGCTCCGCCGGCAGGTCCACCAGCCCGCCCCACAGGCGCGGCTGTTCCAGCGCCAACACCCGGCCCAGGCCCCAGAGGTACGCGCCGGCGACGCCGGGCGCGGGGTCGCCGGCGTCGACGGCCACCGCGCCCCGGGTCACGGTCCACACCGGCGCGCTGCTCCCGGCGGCGCCGAGAGCCCGCACGAGCGCGGCCGTCGCGGCCAGCGCGGCCGTCCCGGTGGCCCCTGCCGGCTCCCCCGCCGCCAGCAACGACACCACGACCGACGGCGTGCCGCCGGTGGGCAGGGTCGGGGCGATCGCGTCCGGGTCGCCGGCCACGGTCACGAGCACCGGGTCCAGGCCCTCGGCGCGCAGTGCGGTCAGCACGGCGTCGGCGTCGTTCCCCGCCTCGGCCACCACCAGGCACTCGCCGGCCGGCGCGGCGCAGGCGGAGGGTGGGGCGACCCGGGCCCAGTCGGCGCGGTAGCGCAGGCCGTCCAGCGCGGAGCCGCGACGCCGCCGGTCCCGGTAGGACGCCAGGGCGGGCAACAGGTCGGCGAGCGTCTCCTGCTGGTCGGCGTCGAGGCCGAGCGCGTCGGCCAGCGCGGCCGGCCGGCCCGCCGCCACGGCGGTCCAGAACTCCTCGTCGTCGCCGCCGGCGGCGGGCTGGCCGAGGTCGACGACGGGCGGGTCCGGCCAGTAGCGCTCGTGGTGGAAGGCGTAGGTGGGCAGCTCGATCCGGGCGGCGTCGCTGCCGGCGAAGAGAGCCGGCCAGTCCACCCCGGCTCCGCGCAGGTCCACGGCGGCGAGCGCCGCGAGCAGGGTGGCCGCTTCGGGCTGGTCCCGGCGGCCGAGCGGCACGAAGGCCGCCGGCTCGACGTCGGGCAGGCACTCGCGGGCCAGCGCGGTCAGGGCGCCGTCGGGGCCGAGCTCCAGGAAGGTCGCCACACCGGCGGCGGCCAGGGTGGCGACGCCGTCGTGGAAGCGGACGGTGTCCCGGACGTGGTCGACCCAGTAGCCCGGGTCGGTGGCCTGGGCGGCGGTGAGCGGCTCGCCGGTGCGGTCGGAGACGACCGGCAGGGTCGGCGGGTGCCAGGTGACCTTCTCCGCGACGACCCGGAAGTCGGCCAGCATGCCGTCCATGCGGGCGGAGTGGAAAGCGTGGCTGACCCGCAGCCGGCGGGACCGGCGGCCCTGGGCGGCGAGGCGCGCACCGGCGGCGAGCACGGCCTCCTCGTCGCCGGAGAGCACCACCGACCGGGGACCGTTCACGGCGGCCAGCGCCACCCGCTCGTCGAGCAGCGGGGTCACCTCGGCCTCGGACGCGCGTACCGCGAGCATCGCCCCGCCGGCCGGCAGCTGCTGCATCAGCCGGCCCCGGGCGGCCACCAGGGCCGCCGCGTCGGCCAGCGACAGCACGCCGGCGACGTGCGCCGCGGCCAGCTCGCCGACCGAGTGCCCGAGCAGATACTGCGGGCGCAGCCCCCACGCGGTGACCAGCCGGTGGGCGGCGACCTCGTAGGCGAACAGCGCCGGCTGGGTGAACTCGGTGCGGTCCAGCAGCGCCGCCTCGGGCGAGTCCGGCTCGGCGAAGACCACCTCCCGCAGCGGCCGGCTCAGGTGCCGGTCCAGTTCCCCGGCCACCTCGTCGAAGGCGGCGGCGAACACCGGGAACCGGCGGCGCAGCTCGGCGCCCATGCCGAGACGCTGGGCGCCCTGGCCGGTGAAGAGGAACGCGACCTTGCCGGCCGGGCGGGCCACCCCGCACACCACACCGGAGGAGGTGCGGTCCTCGGCGACCGCGCGCAGGCCCGCCAGCAGCCCGTCGGGGTCGTCGCCGATCACCACGGCCCGGTGCGGCAGCGCCGCCCGCGTGGTGACCAGCGAGTACGCCACGTCGGCCGGGGCCAGGTCGGGGTGGGCGGCGAGGTGCTCCAGCAGCCGCCGGGCCTGCCCGGCCAGGGCCGGCACGGACCGGGCGGAGACGATCCAGGGCGCAGGCGGGGCGGGCGTACCGGCGGGCCGCGCGCCGTCGGTGTCCGCGTCGGCGGCCTGCTCGATGATGACGTGCGCGTTGGTCCCGCTGATGCCGAACGCCGAGACCCCGGCCCGGCGCGGCTGCCCGCTCTCCGGCCACGGCCGCGTCCCGGTCAGCAGGGACACCGCCCCGGTGTTCCAGTCGACGTGCGGGGTGGGCTCGTCCACGTGCAGGGTGGGCGGCAGCACCCCGTGCCGCATCGCGAGGACCATCTTCATCACCCCGGCGACGCCGGCCGCCGCCTGGGTGTGCCCGATGTTCGACTTGATCGAGCCGAGCCAGAGCGGACGGTCGGCGGGACGCTCCCGGCCATAGGTGGCCAACAGCGCCTGCGCCTCGATCGGATCACCGAGCGTGGTGCCCGTACCGTGCGCCTCCACCACGTCCACCTGCCCGGCGGTCAACCCCGCGTTGGCCAGTGCCTGCCGGATCACGCGGCGTTGGGACGGGCCGTTCGGGGCGGTCAGCCCGCTGCTCGCCCCGTCCTGGTTGACCGCGCTGCCGCGTACCACGGCGAGGACCGGGTGGCCGTTGCGGCGGGCGTCGGAGAGCCGCTCGACCAGCAGCATGCCGGCGCCCTCGGACCAGCCGGTGCCGTCGGCGGCGGCGGCGAACGACTTGCACCGGCCGTCGGTGGACAGGCCGCGCTGGCGGGAGAACTCCACGAAGACGGTCGGGGTGGCCATCACCGACACCCCGCCGACCAGCGCCATGGTGCACTCCCCCAGCCGCAGCGCCTGGCAGGCGAGGTGCAGCGCGACCAGGGAAGAGCTGCACGCGGTGTCCACGGTGACCGCGGGCCCCTCCAGCCCCAGGGCGTACGAGATGCGGCCGCTGGCCACAGCGGCGGCGCTGCCGGTGCCGAGGTAGCCCTCGACGCCGCCGCTGACCCCGGTGAGCAGCGCGGCGTAGTCGCCCTGGCTGCTGGTCGCCGCGTACACACCCGTGGGCGCGCCGCGCAGCGTGGTGGGGTCGATGCCGGCCCGCTCGAACGCCTCCCAGGCGGTCTCCAGCAGCAGCCGCTGCTGCGGGTCCATGGCGAGCGCCTCGCGGGGGCTGATGCCGAAGAAGGCGGGGTCGAAGTCCCCGGCGGAGTAGAGGAACCCGCCCTCGCGCACGTACGACGTGCCCCGGCTGTCGGGGTCGGGGTCCGGGTCGTAGAGCAGGTCCAGGTTCCAGCCCCGGTCGTCGGGGAACGCCGACATCGCGTCGGTGCCGGCGGCCACCAGGTCCCACAGCTGCTCCGGCGACCCGACGCCCCCGGGGAACCGGCAGCTCATCCCGATGATCGCCACCGGCTCGCTGAGCGCGGCGGTGAGCTGCTGGTTCTGCTGCTTGAGCTTCTGGTTGTCGAGCAGGGACGCGCGCAGCGCGCCGACGACCTCGTCCAGTGAAACACTCATCGGGGACTCCTCAGGGCCGGCCGGGTCACGAGTCGGAGCCTTCCAGGGCCATCCGGACCAGGCCTGCGACGTCGAGTTCGCGGATCTGGGCCTCGGGCGCGGGCGGCGCGGCCGGGGCGGCGGGCGCCACGGCCGACGGGCCGGCGCTCGTGCGGGCCAGCTGGAGCAGCTGGTCGAGCAGGCCCGCCTGACGCAGCTCGTCCAGCGGGATCGCGGCGAGGGCCCGGCGGACCGACTCCTCGTCGCCGCCGTCGCCGTCCGCGAAGAGCTCCTCGTACAGGTGGTCGGCCAGACCGGCCGGGGTGGGGTAGTCGAAGACGACCGTGGTGGGCAGGTCGTGCCCGGTCGCCGCGGTGAGCAGGTTGCGCAGCTCCACGGCGGTGAGCGAGTCGAAGCCGAGGTCCAGGAAGCCCCGGTCGGTCTCGATCACGTCGCCGGAGGGATGGCCGAGCACCTTCGCCGCGTCGACCCGAACCATCTCCAGCAGCGCGGCCCGACGTTCGTCGTCGGGCAGCGCCCGCAACCCGGCGAGCAGGTCCCGGGCGACGGGCGCGGACGCGTCCGACGCCTCGGCGGGGGCGGCGGCCAGCTCGCGTACGGCCGGCAGGTCCGCCAGCAGCGGGCTGGGCCGCAGCGCGGTGAACAGCGGCTGGAAGGTGGCCCAGTCCACGTCGGCGACGGCGACGCAGGTGTCGCCGGCGGCCAGGGCGTGCCGCAGCCCGGCCATCGCCACGCCCGGCGGCATCACCCGCAGGCCGCGGCGGCGCAGCTGCTCCGCCGCGCCCTCGGTGTACATGCCCGACTCCGTCCACGGGCCCCACGCGACGGACGTGGCCGGCAGGCCCCGGCCGCGGCGCCGCTCGGCGAGCGCGTCCAGGTAGGCGTTGCCGGCCGCGTACGCGCCCTGACCGCCGCTGCCCCACACCGCCGAGATGGACGAGAAGAGCACGAACGCGTCCAGTTCGGCGTCGTCGAGCAGCTCGTCGAGGTGCTCGGCGCCCGACAGCTTCGGGGCGATGACGTATGCCAGGTCCTCCAGGGTCGTGTCGGCCAGCGGCACCACCTCGCTGACCCCCGCGGCGTGCACCACCGCGCGCAGCGGCGGCCCCTCCCGCCTGAGGTCGGCCAGCAGCTCGGCCACCGCGGCGCGGTCGGCGGCGTCGCAGCGGGCGACCCGGCAGTCCACCCCGAGGCCGGTCAGCTCGGCGAGCAGCTCGCCGGCGCCCGGGGTGTCGGTGCCCCGCCGGCTGGTCAGCACCACCCGTTGCGCGCCTGCGCCGGCCACCCAGCGGGCCACGTGCCCGCCGAGCGCGCCGGTGCCGCCGGTGATCAGCACCGTGCCCCGGGGCTGCCACGGCGCCGGTTCCCCGGCGGTGGCGGCCGGGACGAGCCGCCGCACCAGCACCCCGGCGTCGCGGACGGCGAGCTGGTCCTCCGCGCCGCCGCCGGTGAGGATGCCGCCGAGCCGCATCGCCGTCCAGGGTTCGAGGTCGGTGGGCAGGTCGACCAGCCCGGCCCAGCGGGTGGGCTGCTCCAGCGCCGCCACCCGGCCCAGTCCCCACAGCATCGCCTGCCGTGGGTTCGCCGGGACGTCGCCGTCGCCGACCCCGACGGCGCCCTGGGTGACGCACCAGAGCCGGGCCGCGGCGTCGAGGTCGACGAGCTGCTGGAGCAGGTGCACGGTCGCCGCGAGGCCGCGGGGCAGCGCCGGGTGCTCGGCGTGCGGGGCGTCGTCCAGGCCGAGGAAGGAGAGGATCGACAGTGTCCCCTCGCCCGCGCCGAGCGCCTCGGTGAGCACGTCGGCGAATCCACCGCGCAGCTCGTCGGGGTCGGCGGCGGTGTCCACGGGCACGATGGTCACCGCCGTGCCCAGGGCCCAGGTGCAGGAGTGCAGGTCGGGGTCGTCCGCCCGGTCGGCGGGCAGCAGCACCAGCCAGCGGCCGGGGTCCTGCTCCTGCGGGGTCTCCGCGATGGGCTCCCAGCGCACCCGGTACCGGCTGCCGTCGACCAGGGCCCGTTCCCGGCCGCGCCGCCGCCACGCGGACAGGGCGGGCAGCACGGTGCCGAACGGCTGGTCGCGGTGCACGTCCAGGTCACGGGCCAGCGAATCGAGGTCCTCGGCCTCGACCGCCGCCCAGAAGCGGCGCTCGACCTCGGTACGGTCGTCCTCGGCGGCCAGGTTCGCCCAGGGCGGCGGCTCCGGCCAGTACCGCTGCCGGTCGAACGTGTAGGTGGGCAGGTCGACCCGCTGCGCGCCGGTGCCCTCGTAGACGGCCGACCAGTCCGGGGAGACGCCGTGGGTGTGCAGTGCGGCGACCGCCCGCAGCAGGGTGGTCGGCTCGGAGCGGTCCCGACGCAGGGCGGGCACGACCAGCGGGGCCCGCCCGCCGCTCGGGGCGTCCTCGGCCAGGACGGCCTGGGCGAGGGCGGTGAGCACCCCGTCCGGGCCGATCTCGACGTAGCCGGTGACGTTGCGCTCCCGCAGCGCCGCGACGGCGTCGGCGAAGCGTACGGCGTCGCGGGCGTGGCGCACCCAGTACTCCGGCGTGCCCAGCTCCGTCGCGTCGACCGGCGCGCCGGTGACGGTGGAGATCATCGGGATGGCCGGGGCCTCGTAGCGCAGCCGTCCGGCGACGGCGGCCAGGTCGTCGAGCACCGGGTCCATCAGCGGGCTGTGGAACGCGTGGCTGACCGTCAGCCGCCGGATCCGGACGTCCCGGGCGGTCCACTCGGCGGCCAGTTCCTCGACGGCGTCGCCGGCTCCGGAGACCACGACGGCGGCGGGACCGTTGACGGCGGCGACGGAGACCCGGTCGGCACGCTCGGCGAGCGTGGCGGTCACCTCGGTCTCGGCGGCGGCGATGGCGAGCATCGCCCCGCCGGCCGGCAGCGCCTGCATCAGCCGGCCCCGGGCGGCGACCAGTTCGGCGGCGTCGGCCAGGGAGAGCACGCCGGCCGCGTGGGCGGCGGCGAACTCGCCGATGGAGTGCCCGGCGACCGCGTCGGGGCGGATGCCCCAGGCCTCCAGCAGCCGGAACAGCGCCACCTCCACGGCGAAGAGCGCCGGCTGGGTGAACTCGGTGCGGTCCAGCGCCTCGGCCTCGGGGGTGTCGGGCTCGGCGAGGAGCAGCGGCTTCAGCGGGCGGGGCAGGTGCGCGTCGAGTGCGGCGCAGGCCTCGTCCAGGGCGGCGGCGAAGACCGGGAACGCCTCGGCCAGCTCGCGGCCCATCCCGGCCCGCTGGGCCCCCTGCCCGGAGAACAGGTACGCCACCTTCGGCCGGGACACGGCCACGCCGGTGACCACCAGCGGCGAGTCCTCACCGGCGCCGAGGGCGCGCAGCCCGGCGCCCAGCGCGATCCGATCGGTGGCCAGGACGACGGCCCGGTGCTCCAGGGTGGCCCGGGAGATCGCCGACGACCAGCCGACGTCGACCGTACGCGGGGCCTCCAGCCCGGTGAGCTGCTCGGCCCAGCGGTCCGCCTGGGCGGCCAGCGCGGCCCCGGTACGCCCCGCCAGCAGCACCGGCACCACCGGCAGCCGGGCCGGGTCCCCCGTCGGCTGCTCGGCGACGGACGGCTCCGGGGCCTGCTCCAGAATGGTGTGCGCGTTGGTGCCGCTGATGCCGAACGAGGAGACGGCGGCGCGGCGCGGATGGCCGGTGACCGGCCACGGGCGGCCCTCGCCGAGCAGCTCGACCGCGCCGATGCTCCAGTCGACCTGGTCGGTCGGCTCGTCGACGTGCAGGGTCTGCGGCAGGTAGCCGTGCCGCAGCGCCAGCACCATCTTGATGATCCCGGCGACCCCGGCGGCGGCCTGCGTGTGCCCGATGTTCGACTTGATCGAGCCGAGCCAGAGCGGCTGGTCGGCGGGGCGCTCCCGGCCGTACGTGGCGAGCAGTGCCTGCGCCTCGATCGGGTCGCCGAGCTTGGTGCCCGTGCCGTGCGCCTCGACGGCGTCCACGTCGGCCGGGGTGAGGCCGGCGTTGGCGAGCGCCTGCCGGATCACCCGCTGCTGCGACGGCCCGTTCGGGGCGGTGAGGCCGTTGGACGCGCCGTCCTGGTTGACGGCGCTGCCCCGGATCACCGCGAGCACGGGGTGGCCGTTGCGGCGGGCGTCGGAGAGCCGCTCGACGAGCAGCAGGCCGAGGCCCTCGCCCCAACTGGTCCCGTCGGCGGCGGAGGCGAAGGCCTTGACCCGGCTGTCCGGGGCGAGCCCTCGCTGCCGGCTGAAGCCCACGAACACGCCGGGAGTGGACATGACGGTGACGCCGCCGACGAGGGCGAGGGAGCACTCCGAGCGGCGCAGCGCCTGGCAGGCCCAGTGCAGCGCGACGAGCGACGACGAGCAGGCGGTGTCCACCGAGACGGCGGGCCCCTCCAGCCCGAGGGTGTACGACACCCGGCCGGAGAGCACGCTGCCGGCGTTGCCGGTCATCAGGTGCCCCTCGGCGCCCTCGGCGCTGAACATCAGGTTGCGGTAGTCCTGGTAGTTGGTGCCGACGAAGACCCCGGTGGGGCTGCCGCGCAGCGCGTGCGGGTCGATCCCGGCACGCTCGATGGCCTCCCAGGACGCCTCCAGCAGGAGCCGTTGCTGCGGGTCCATGGCCAGGGCCTCGCGGGGGCTGATGCCGAAGAATCCGGCGTCGAAGTCGGCGGCCCCGGTGACGAAGCCGCCCTCGCGGGCGTAGCTGGTGCCCTCCTTCTCCGGGTCGGAGTCGAAGAGCCGGTCGAGGTCCCAGCCCCGGTCGGTGGGGAACTCGCCGATCGCGTCGCCGCCGGCGGCGAGGAGCTGCCACAGCTGCTCCGGGGTGTCCGCCCCGCCGGGCAGGCGGCAGCTCATCGCCACGATGGCGATCGGCTCGTCGTCGTCGGCCGTGACGGCCGGGGCGGGGATGGCCACGTCCGGGGCGGCGCCGGTGAGCAGTTCGTCGAGGTACGCGGCGAGCACCGTCGGGTTCGGGTAGTCGAAGGCGAGCGTCGCGGGCAGCCGCAGGTCGGTGGCGGCCGCCAGGAAGTTGCGCATGTCCACGGCGGTCAGCGAGTCCAGGCCGAGGTCGCGGAAGGGCAGGGTGGCCGGGATGTCGTCGGCCGCGCCGTAGCCGAGCGCGGTCGCCGCGCACTGGCGGACCAGCTCCAGCAGCGCCGCGGCGCGCTCCGCCGGGGCGAGCCCGGCGAGCCGCCGCGCCAGGGCCGACGGTACGTCCGTCTCCTCCTCGGCGGCCTCCTGCGGGACCGGCCGCGTCGCCTCGCGTACCTCGGCGAGGTCGCCGATCAGCGGGCTGGGCCGGACCAGGGTGAACGCGGGGGCGAAGCGGGTCCAGTCGATGTCGGCGATGACGGTGGTCGTCTCGCCGCGTCGCAGCGCCCGGGCGAGGGCCTCGACGGCCAGCTCCGGGTCCATGCCGACCATGCCGCCCCGGCTCAGCCGCTGCTGGGCGCGTTCGTTCTCGGCGGGCAGGCCGGCCCCGCTCCACGCACCCCAGGCCACCGAGAGGGCGGGCCGGCCCTCGGCCCGGCGCCGCTCGGCGAGGGCGTCGAGGAACGCGTTCGCCGCCCCGTACGCGCCCTGCCCGGCGTTGCCGGTGGTGCCGGCGACCGAGGAGAAGAGCACGAAGGCGTCCAGGTCGAGGCCCCGGGTCAGCTCGTCCAGGTGGAGAGCGGCGGCGCACTTGGGCGCGGCGACGGTGTGCAGGCGCTGCGGGGTGGCGGTGTCCACGATGCCGTCGTCGAGGACGGCGGCGGTGTGCAGCACGGCGGTCACCGGGGCGTCCCCGGGGACGGCGGCGAGCAGGTCGGCCACCTGCGCCCGGTCGGCGACGTCGCAGCGGGCCACGGTGACCCGTACGCCGAGGTCGGTCAGCTCCGCCTCCAGTTCGGCGGCACCCGGCGCGTCCGGGCCGCGGCGGCTGGCCAGCAGGACGTGCGCGGCACCGGAGCGGGCCGCCCACCGGGCCAGGTGCCCGCCCAGCCCGCCGGTGCCACCGGTGATCAGCACGGTGTCGCGCATCCGCCAGGCGTCGCCGGAGGCAGCCGGCTCGGGCTCGACGATCCGGGCGAGCCGGCGGACGAAGACCCCGCAGTCGCGCACGGCGAACTGGTCCTCGCCGGCGCCGAACTGCTCCGCGCCGTGGCCGGCGCCGAACTGGTCGTCGCCCCCGAACGGGTCCGCGTCGCCGCCGAACGGGTCGCCGCCGCTGGCGCCGAGCGCCGCGCAGAGCAGCGCGCCGGTCTGCGCGTCGAGGGTGTCCGGCAGGTCGAGCAGGCCGCCCCAGCGGGCGGGGTGTTCGAGCGCGACCGCGCGGCCGAGCCCCCAGACGGAGGCGGCGACGGGGCGCGGCGCCGGGTCGTCGGCGCGGACCGCGACGGCACCCCGGGTCGCGCACCACAGGGGCGCCTCGACGCCGAGCGCCCCGAGCGCCTGCACCAGCAGGGCGGTGCCCGAGACGGCCAGGGAGGTTGCCGGGTGTTCCGGGTGCGCGCGTTCGTCCAGGCTCAGCAGCGAGAGCACGGCGACGGGGGCGTCCGGGCCGGCGAGCGCGGCGCCCAGCCGTTCCGCCAGCGCCGCCGGGTCGTCGGTGGCGTCCAGCTCCACGGGCACGACGTCCGCGCCGAAGTTGCCGAGCGCCGCAAGCACCTCGGTCGCCAGGGGGTCGTCGGCCAGCGCCGCCGGCACCGGGACGAGCCAGGTGCCGGCGAGCCAGGTCAGCGGCAGGTCGGGCAGGGCCTGCCAGGTGACCCGGTAGCGCCACTGGTCGATGTCCGGCGTGCCGTCGGGCGCGGCGAGGAAGGCCGGCGGCGCGGGCCAGTAGCGGTGGTGGTCGAAGGCGTACGTGGGCAGGTGGACGGTGGGCGCGGCGGGAAGCACCTTCGTCAGGTCGACGGGCAGGCCGATGGCGTACGCGGTGGCGAGGTTGGTCAGCAGCCGGGTCGGGTCGTCGTCGTCCCGCCGCAGGCTGCCGAGGGTGTGGCCGGTGACGCCGGTGTCGTCGAGGATCGCCGTCACCGGCATCGTCAGCACGGGGTGCGGACTGATCTCCACGAACGTCGTGTGACCGGCGGCGATCGCCACCCGCACGGCCGGGTCGAACCGCACGGTCTGCCGCAGGTTGTCGTACCAGTAGTCCGCCGTCATCGAGGCGGGGTCGGCCCAGTCCCCGGTCAGCGTGGAGACGAGCCGGGTGTGACCGGCCTGCGGCGTGACGTCGGCCAGGTCCGCGCGGAGCTGCTCGGCGACCTCCTGCACCGCCGGCGAGTGCGACGCGTAGTCCACGGGGATCAACCGGGCCCGGACCCCCTCGGCCTGGCACGCCTGCACCAGGTCGGCCACGTGCTGCGGCGGGCCGGACACCACGACGGTGGACGGGCCGTTGACCGCCGCCACCCCGACACCCG
>NZ_JBAKHV010000023.1:0-85509 GCF_036906775.1 Micromonospora sp. CPCC 205561
CGGCGCACGCCGCCGGCGCACCGGCGGCGCTGGCTGGCCGCCGGGGTGGCCCTGGCCGTGGGCGGCGCCGTGCTGGCCGCGGTCGGGGCCGCCGGGACGGCGCCGACGGTGATCCTCGCCGGCCTGGCCCTCGGCGAGCTGGGGCTGGTCTTCGCCACCCCGACCCTGGTCGGTCTGCTCGCCCGCCTCGGGCGCTCGCTGCCGCTGGCCCCCCGGATCGCGCTGCGGGACGCCAGCCGCAACCGGTCCTCCACCGCCCCGGCGATCTCCGCCGTGATGGCGGCGGTGGCCGGCAGCGTCGCCATCGGCGTGTACCTGGCCAGCGACCAGAGCCGGACGAGCGCGATCTACCAACCGACCCTGCCGTCCGGCACCGTGCTGGTGACCTGGTACGGCCCGGACGGTCCACCGCCCCTGGCCTCGATCGCCGGGGCGGCGCGCGCCCATCTGGGCGCCCGCACGGTGGCGCCGCTGGTGGAGGCCGGGTGTGGCACCGCCGAGAAGTCCTGCGCGGTCTCGCCGGTGCTGCCGCCCGAGCGCGCCTGCCCGTGGACGCCGGGCGACCGGCTGAGCCCCGCGGAGCAGCGGCAAGCCCGCGCGGACGCCCGCTGCCGGATCGGCCCGGAGGACCGCCTCGGCCTGTACTTCCAGGTGGTGGTGGACGACGGGACGGCGCTGCCGGCGCTCACCGGGGCGGACCCCGCCGACGTCGCCGCCGCGACGGCGGTGCTGCGGGCCGGCGGCGTGGTGGTGACCAACCCGCGCTACGTGGTGGACGGACGGGTCGACGTCGCGGTGACCCGCTCCGGGCAGTCGTCGCCCGAGGCCCCGGCCGTCACGACCGTCGCCGGCCACCCGCTGCGCACCGGGCTCGGCGTGAACCGGCTGCTGCTCTCCCGGCCGGCGGCCGAGCGGCTCGGCCTGACCGTCCAGCCGCTCGGCTGGGCGATCACCGCCGACGGCGTGCCCGACGAGCACCGGGAGGAGCGGTTCCTCGCCACCGTACGCCCGACCGGGGCGCAGGTGGAGATCGAGCGGGGCGAACCGGTGAACCCCCAACGGCCGCTGCTGCTCCTGCTGGCCGCCGCGGCCGGGGTGATCACGGTGGGCGCCGCGGGCATCGCCACCGGCCTGGCCGCCGCCGAGGGCCGCGCGGACCTCTCCACCCTGGCCGCGGTCGGCGCCGGCCCTGGGCTGCGCCGGTTGCTGTCGCTCTGCCAGTCGGGAGTCATCGCCGTGCTGGGATCGGCGCTCGGCATCGTCGCCGGCCTCGGCTCGGCCCTGATCATCCTGACCGCCGTCAACCGCCGCTACGCCGGGCTCTGGCCGGTCGCGGAGCCGTACCCGGTGGTGGTCCCGTGGGCCACGCTCGGCGTCCTGGTGGTGGTGCCGCTGGTCGCGATGCTCGGCGCGGGGCTGTTCACCCGGTCCCGGCTGCCGGTCGAGCGACGTCTCGACTGACGGGCCGCGAGCGGGCACACTGGTGCCGTGCCCGTACTGGGAGCCCTCACCCGCCGGGTCGGCCACCACCGCTGGTTCGGCGCCGCCGTCCGGCTGCTCGTCCCCGCCGACCGGCTCGTCGGGCGGCTCACCAGGGGCCGGGTGGTCGCGCTCGGGCTCGTCCCGTCGCTCGTCATCACCACCACCGGCCGCCGCTCCGGCAAGCCCCGCAGCAACCCGCTGCTCTACGTGCCCGACGGCGGCGCGTACGTGGTGGTCGGTTCCAACTTCGGCCAGGCCCACCAGCCCGGCTGGGCGATGAACCTGCGCGCCGATCCCACCGCCGAGGTCGCGGTCGCGGGCCGCCGGGTGCCGGTGCGCGCGGAGGTCGCCGCCGGCGCCGAACGGGACCGGCTCTGGAAGCTGCTGGTGACCGAGTGGCCCGCCTACCGGACGTACGCGCGGCGCGCCGGCGGCCGCGAGATCCTCGTCTTCCGGCTGGTGCCCGCCGGGCGCGGCGCGCCGGGCGGGCCGACCGCCCGCGAATAGGGTGGTGCGGTGACCGGCGCCGACGGCGAACTGCACCCGGACGATCCACGGTGGGCGGTGGCCGGACGCGTAGCCGACGCCGTCCGCCGGCGCTTCCCGGCCGACGTGCTCGCCGTCGCGGTGCACGGCCCGCTGGCCCATGGCGACGACGACGGCGGCGGGGACGGCGAGGTCGGGCTGCTGGTGGTCACGTACCGGTCCGGGGGCGGGCCGCCCCCGTCCACCCGGCGGGTCGACGGCGTACTGGTCGACCTGACCGTGGCCGGCGCCGACGACTACCTGCGCCAGGCCCGGATGATCTCGCCGCTCTGGCCGCTCACCGCCGACCGGTACGTCAGCACCAGGGCGCTGCACGACCCGACCGGCTGGCTGCGCACGCTCCGCGACGAGCACCTGGGCCGGCTGGCCCGGGCCCGGCCGGCCGAGTTCAGCACGGCGGCCCGGCGGGCCTGGTACCGGGGCGGCGCGGCGCACGCTCGGGCGGCCCGGCTCGCCGAGTGGTACGAGACCGACCAGGCGCTGCTGATGCTCGGCGAGGCACGGCTGGCGGCGGCCACGGTCACCGGCCTGCTCAGCCGCACCTACTTCCGGGACCCGGGCGACGCGGTGCGCCGGACGGGCCTGGCGGGCGCGGACATGACCGAGGTGGGCGCCGTCCTGACCCGTCAGTCGGACGAGCTGGCGGCGCGGGGCCGCCCCGTCGACGGCACGGTCGACGACCTCCTCGACGGCTGACCTTCCCCGCCCCGGGCCGGAGCGCCGGGCCCGCGCCCGGCGGGCGACCGGACGCGCCGGGCCCGGACGCCGCGCTCAGCCCAGGCCGCCCTGGACGCCGATCAGCGTGCCGACGAGATAGGTGGCGCCGGCAGCCGCCGCGCCCAGCAGGAGCTGGCGCAGGCCGCCGGACCACCAGGCCCGGGCGGTGAACCGGGCGACCACCGCCCCGGCCGCGAAGAGCCCGAGCCCGCCGACGGCGAGCGCCAGCCACAGGCTCGTCGCGCCGAACAGGTAGCTCAGCAGCGGCACCAGCGCCCCGACCGAGAAGAACAGGAAGGACGAGAGCGCCGCCGCCCAGGGGCTGGGCCGATCGTCGGGGTCGACGCCGAGCTCCTCCCGGACGTGCACCCGCAGCGCCTCCTCCGGGTTGCGCCGGACGGCCTGGGCGACCTCCGTCGCGAGGTCGCGCGGCAGGCCACGGGCCATCCACGCCTCGGCCAGCTCGCGCGCCTCGGCCTCGGGGTGCCGCTCCAGCTCGCGGCGCTCCTTCGCCACCTCCGCCGCGACCTGCTCGTTGGCGGAACGGACGCTGGTGTACTCCCCCAGCCCCATCGAGATGGCGCCGGCCACCAGGCCGGCCACGCCGGTGAGCACGACGCTGCGGGGCGACACGCCGCCGCCCCCCACGCCGGCGATCAGGGCGATGTTGGTGACCAGGCCGTCCATCGCGCCGAACACGGCGGGGCGCAGCCAGCCGCCGGAGACGTCCGCGTGGTGCGCCTCACGCAGCGCCGCCGGGCGGTCGGTCACGGGAGGGTGAGGATCTCGTGGCCGTCCTCGGTCACCACGATGGTGTGCTCGAACTGGGCCGTCCACCGGCGGTCCTTGGTGACCACGGTCCAGCCGTCGTCCCACATGTCGTACTCGTGGGTGCCGAGGGTGATCATCGGCTCGACGGTGAACGTCATGCCCGGCTCCATCACGTCGGTGGGGCGGGGGCTGTCGTAGTGCGGCACGTAGAGCCCGCTGTGGAACGCCTCGCCGATGCCGTGGCCGGTGAAGTCGCGTACGACGCCGTAGCCGAAGCGCTTCGCGTACGACTCGATGACGCGGCCGATGACGTTGATCTGGCGGCCGGGGGCGATCGCGCGGATGCCGCGCATCATCGCCTCGTGGGTCCGCTCGACCAGCAGTCGGGCCTCCTCGCTGACCTCCCCTACGCAGAACGTGGCGTCCGTGTCGCCGTGCACCCCGTCCAGGTACGCCGTGACGTCGACGTTGATGATGTCGCCGTCGGCGAGCACGGTGGAGTCGGGGATGCCGTGGCAGATCACCTCGTTGAGGCTGGTGCAGCAGGACTTGGGGAAGCCCCGGTAGCCAAGCGTCGACGGGTAGGCGCCGTGGTCGCAGAGGAACTCGTGCACCACCCGGTCGATCTCGTCGGTGCTCACACCGGGCTTGCAGTGCTCGCCGGCGAGCTGCGTGGCCTGCGCGGCCAGCCGACCGGCGACCCGCATCTTCTCGATGCTCTCCGGGGTCTGCACGTGCGAGCCCTGCCACGGCTCGGGACGCTTCTTGCCCACGTACTCCGGGCGGACGATGTGGGTGGGCACGGGCCGCAGCGGGGAGAGCGTGCCTGGGGTCAGCGGCGCACGGACGGTCATGGCCCAAGCCTATCGCCGCGCGGGCGGTGACCTCCGCCACCGCCCGCCGGTACCGGTTGTTGCCGTGCCGGTCCCGCTGTGCAATTGTGGCTTCCGTGGATCAAGGGGGTGGTGTGTCTCCCGTCTTCTCCGCCAGCGCGGAGATCGACGACGGTCACCTCCACGTCCTGATCACGGGCGAGGTCGACATGGCCACCGCCGACACCATGTTCCAGGCCGTCCTGCGGGAGCCGGCCGAGCGGGTGACGCTGGACCTGCGGGCGGTCACCTTCTTCGACTCGGCGGCGATCCACGCCGTGGTCCGGCTGGCCCAGCAGTTCCCCGGCGCGCTCACCGTGCTTCCGTCGCGGCAGGTCCACCGGGTGCTGGACATCTCCGGCCTGGGCGACCAGGCCTGGCTCCGCCCGGCCTGAGCCCCGCGCCCGGGGGCGGTGGCCCCGGCGCCGGGCCGTGGCGGGCTCAGTCCGCCAGCCGCCGGCGCAGCGTGACCTCGGTCCCCTCGGCCGTACGGCGCACCGACAGCTCCCCCAGCGCCTCGATCAGCGACAGCCCGCGCCCCCGGAAGCCCGACCCGGTCGACTCGCGCCACCGGCCACTGTCCCGCACGGTGGCGACGACCGTGCGGTCGACGATGGTCACCTCGACGCCGATCGTCGGCTCGGCCGGCTCCACCGGGTGCTCGATGGCGTTGGCGGCGGCCTCGGAGACGGCGACCGTCAGGTCGAACAGGTCCGTCTCGGTGACCCGGTGCGCGACGAGGAAGTCCTCCAGCCGCTTGCGCAGGACGCTGAGCCGGGTGGGGTCGGCCGGCAGCCGCAGCGCGAACCGGTTGAGTTCCGTCGCCTCCAGGGCGAGCACCGCGACGTCGTCGCGCAGCGGCCGCCCGGCGACCCGCCGCACCACGGAGTCGATCAGATCGGTGACGTGCTCGCCGGGCGCGGCCGCGTCGTGCCGCAGCGTGGTCAGGGCGGCGTCGATGCCGAGCTGCCGGTCCTCGATCAGCCCGTCGGTGTAGAGCAGCAGCCGGCTGCCCGGGGCCAGCTCCCCCTCCACGGTCCGGTAGGCGGTGCCGGGGATCGCCCCGACCGGCGGCCCGAGCGCCCGGTCGTGCAGGAACGCCACGTCGTCTCCTCGGATCAGCAGGGGGGACGGGTGACCGGCGCTCGCGTACCGCAGCCGGCCGGTGCGCGGGCTGAACCAGAGGCAGACCACGGTCGCGAAGGAGCGCCCCTCGCCCTCGCCCGTGCCGACGAGCCGGTTGAGCCGGCTCAGCGACTCCCCCGGGTCGAAGCCCTCCAGTACGTACGCCCGCAGCGCGTTGCGGAGCTGGCCCATGGCGGCGGCCGCGGGGACGCCCTTGCCGACCACGTCGCCGATCGCCAGCACCAGCTCGTCGTCGCCCAGCGCGATGACGTCGTACCAGTCCCCGCCGACCTCCACCTCGGCGCTGCCCGGCAGGTAGCGGCTGGCGACCACGGCGCCCGGCAGCTGCGGCAGCGAGCGGGGCAGCAGGCTGTGCTGCAACGTGGTGGCGATGCGGTGCTCGGCCTCGTAGAGCTGGGCGTTCTCCAGCCGCACCCCGACCAGCCGGGCGAGCTGGGTGAGCGCGGCCTCGTCGGTGCGGGTCCCGTCGCCGTCCGGGCGCCAGACCCGCAGCTCGCCGAGGCGCTCGCCGCCGGTGCCGGTCAGCGGCTGCACGAACGACGGCTCGATGGAGGCCAGGCCGCCGCCGTCGGCCTCGAAGCGCATCCCGGTGGCCGAGACCACCACCCGGGCGGCCTCGGCCAGGCTCAGGGCGTGCCGGGCGGCGACCTGGAGCACCTCGGCCGTGGAGCGGGCCGTGTTGACGGCCACCGCCGCGTCGGCCAGGGCCCGCAGCCCGCGGATGATCTGGCCACGGAGCTGACCCAGCTCGACGTTGGCCCGGACGCGGGCGATCAGCTCCTGGCCGGAGAAGGGCTTGGTGAGGTAGTCGTCGGCACCGACCGCGAGCCCGGCGACCGCCTCGGCGGAGCCGGCCCGGGCGGAGAGCAGCACGATCGGCACGTGCCGGGTACGCGGGTCCGCGCGCAGCGCCGCGACCAGTCCGAACCCGTCCAGCCGGGGCATCATCACGTCGGTCAGCACCAGGTCGAACGAGCCGTCGACGGCCAGCCGCAGCGCCTCCACCCCGTCGGCGACCGTGACCACCTGCCAGGACGGGGAGAGCAGCCGGCTGACGTGTTCGCGCAGGTCGGCGTTGTCGTCGGCGACCAGGATCCGGCCGGCGGCGCCGCCGGACCGGGTCGGCGCGGGCCCCTCGGCCGGCTCGACGGCGCCGGTCCAGAGCGCCGTCTCCGCCACGAAGAGATCGGCCTGCGTCAGCTCGGCCGGCTCCGGGCGGCCCGTGTCGGCGACGACCCGCTCGGCCGGCAGGTGCCCGGTGCCGAACGGCACGGTCACCGTGAACGTGCTGCCCTCGTCGACGCGGCTGCGTACGGCCACCGTGCCGCCGTGCATCTCGACCAGCTCGCGGACCAGGGCCAGGCCGATGCCGGTGCCCTCGTGGGTGCGCGAGCGCACCCCGGGCACCCGGTGGAAGCGTTCGAAGATCTGCGGCAGCTCCTCCGGCACGATGCCGACGCCGGTGTCGGTGACCTCCAGCCGGGCGACCCCGTCGACGGCCCGGATCCGCACCCGGATCTCGCCGTCGAAGGTGAACTTCACCGCGTTGGAGACCAGGTTGAGCACCACCTTCTCCCACATGTCCCGGTCCACGTGGACCGGGCCCGGCAGCGGCGGGCAGTCCACCACCAGGCGCAGCCCGGCCCGCTGGGTGGCCGAGCGGAACGTACTGGCCAGCCGGGAGGTGTAGTCGGCGAGGTCGGTGGCCTGGTAGCGGGCGGCCAGCCGGCCGGACTCCAGCCGGGAGAAGTCGAGCACCGTGTTGACCAGTTTGAGCAGCCGCCGCGCGTTGCGGTGCATGGCGTTGAGCCGGTCGGTGTAGGCCTCGGGCAGCGCCGGGTCGGCGAGCAGGTCCTCCAGCGGGCCGAGCACCAGCGTCAGCGGCGTGCGGAACTCGTGGCTGACGTTGGCGAAGAAGTTGGTCTTGGCCCGGTCGAGGGCGGCTAGCTCGGCGGCGCGGGCGCGCTGCTGCTCGTACGCCCGCTGCCGGCCCACGGCCCGGGAGATCTGCGCGGCGACCAGGTCGAAGAAGTCGTGGTACTCGTCGGTGAACGCCTGCCGCCGGGCGACGCCCACCGTCAGCGTGCCGACGGTCTCGTTCGCGGCGGTGATCGGCAGCACCAGTGCCTGCTCCGTCGCCTCGGCCGGGGCCTCGGCGAGCAGTTCCGTCACGGCGACGGTGCCGGCGGTGCCGGTGCCGACGACCTCGGCGAGGCGGGCCGGCGAGGCCACGGTGACCGCCGCGGGGTCGACACCGCTGCACCCGGTCATCGCGAGCGCGCCGTCGTCGTCGGGCAGGTGCACCAGCGCGAACGGCACGTCCGGGCGGTACCGGTCCAGCACCGCCGCGGCGGTCCGGCCGAGTTCGGCCCGGCCGTCCACCTCGGCCAGTTCGCTGCCCAGCTCCGTCAGCAGGCGCAGCCGGCGCTCCCCGACCACCCGGCCCGTGGTCTCGTTGACGATGCAGTAGATGCCCTCGACGTCGCCGCCGGGGCCCAGCACCGGGTCGTAGGAGACGTCGAAGTAGGTCTCCTCCAGGAAGCCGTGACGGTCCAGCGGGAACGGGTGGTCCTGCGCGCGGTACGACCGGCCGTCCCGCCGCACGCCCTCCAGCAGCGGCCCGAGCACCCCCCAGGTCTCCACCCAGTACTCCCGGGCCGGGCGGCCCAGCACGTCCGGATGCTTGCCGCCGATGGTGGGACGGTAGGCGTCGTTGTAGAAGGCGAACTCGTCCTCGCCCCAGAACATGACGATCTGGGCGCTGGAGGCGAGCATCATGCCGAGCGCCGAGCAGAGCGCCGCGGGCCAGCGATCGGGGGTGCCGAGCGGGTGGGCGGACCAGTCGTGGCGGCCCAGCATCTCGCCCATCTGCCCGCCGCCGGCGAAGGCGGCGGCCAGCAGCGGAGGGAGTTCCACGTCCCGGACACGGTCGGACGGGGAGCTCGCGTCCACGTCCCCCTGTGCCGAGTTCATGCTGCCTCCCGCTCCGGCCGTCACCGCCTCGGCCCGGTGATCGAACCGTGTCCCGCTTCGTACCCCGACGGTCCAGCGACGTAACGCATACTGCCCGGCCGGCGCTGGTTATGTGCACCCGGCCCGGCCGTCGGCGCCGCGACCGGCGCGCGGATCGCCGGCGCGGCCCTCGTCCGCGGGGCTGACCAGCGCGGACGCTCGGTCCCGTGTACGGGACCATACCGGCGCCGGCCGGACGGCGCCGCGCCGCCGACGGTGATGTGCGACACCCGCCGGACGCGACGGAAGTGCCGTCACCCGCGCCGGGGAGCGGGTCCGCCGCCCCGGGCGGCCCGGACCAGCGCGGCGATCGGCCGGGGGTCCGGCTCGTTCTCCGGGTGCCACTGCACGCCGAGCAGGAAGCGCCGGCGCGGGTCCTCGACCGCCTCGGCCACCCCGTCGTCGGACCAGCCGGTCACCGTCAGCCGGCCCGGATCGGCCACCGCCTGGTGGTGGTAGGAGTTGACCCGCCGCACGCCGGCCATCACGGTCGCGGCCAGGCTGCCCGGGGCGAAGCGCACCCCGTGCCCGCCGTAGACGCCGGGGGCGGGGCGGTGCCGGTCGTGGCCCACCACGTCCGGCAGGTGCTGGTGCAGCGTGCCGCCCGCGGCGACCGCGAGCAGCTGCATTCCCCGGCAGACCCCGAGCACCGGCAGGTCGGTGTCGAGCGCGGCGGAGAGCAGCGTCAGCTCGCCCGCGTCGCGCCCGGGCCGGCTCTCGGTGCGCGGCGCCGGCGGCTGACCGTACCGGGCCGGGTCGACGTCCGCGCCGCCGGCCAGGAGCAGCCCGTCCAGCACCCGCAGCACGTCCGCGTCGCGGTCGTCCGGCGGCAGCACCACCGCCCGGCCACCGGCCGCGGTGACCGCCCGCACGTACGCCTGCGGCACCAGCACCGCCGGCACGTCCCGCCAGACCGCCCAGCCGGCCGGTTCGACGTACGCGGTGACCCCGATGACCGGGCGGCTCACAGCGGAGTGACGTAGGCGCCGGTGATGCCGCCGTCCACCACGAACTGCGCGGCGGTCATGAAGGACGAGTCGTCGCTGGCCAGGAACGCCACCGCGGCGGCGATCTCCGCCGGATCGCCGAACCGCCCCATCGGCACGTGCACCAGCCGGCGGGCGGCCCGCTCCGGGTCGGCGGCGAAGAGTTCCAGCAGCAGCGGGGTGGCGACCGGGCCCGGGCAGAGCGCGTTGACCCGGATGCCCTCCCGGGCGAACTGCACGCCCAGCTCGCGGGTCATCGCCAGCACCCCGCCCTTGCTCGCCGTGTACGCGATCTGCGAGGTGGCCGCACCCATCAGGGCCACGAAGGAGGCGGTGTTGATGATCGAGCCCCGGCCCTGCCGGCGCATGTGCGGGATGACGTGCTTGCAGCAGAGGTAGACGCTGGTGGTGTTGACCCGCAGCACCCGCTCCCAGGCGTCCAGCCCCGTCTCCAGGATGGAGTCGTCCTCCGGCGGGGAGATGCCGGCGTTGTTGAACGCGACGTCGATCCGGCCGTGCCGCTCGGCCACCCCGTCGAAGAGTGCCCGCACGGCCGCCTCGTCGGCGACGTCGGTGGCCACGAACTCGCCCCCGACCTCGTCCGCGGCCCGCCCGCCGGCCTCAGCGTCGATGTCCACGCAGACCACCCGCGCCCCCTCGGCGGCGAACCGCCGCACCGTGGCCAGCCCGATCCCGCTGCCCGCTCCGGTGACCACCGCCACCCGGTCCGCAAGACGATCCCGCACCTGAATCACTCCTCCGTCGAGATGAACACGTTCTTGACGTCGGTGAAGGCGTGCAGCGCGTCCGGACCCAGCTCGCGGCCCAGCCCGGAGCGCTTCATGCCGCCGAACGGCGTCCAGTACCGCACCGAGGAGTGCGAGTTGACGCTCAGGTTGCCCGCCTCCACGCCCCGCGCCACCCGCACCGCCCGGCCCACGTCCCTGGTCCAGATCGAGCCGGAGAGCCCGTACTCGGTGTCGTTGGCGAGCCGGATCGCGTCGGCCTCGTCGTCGAACGGCAGCACCGAGACGACCGGGCCGAAGATCTCCTCGCGCCAGTGCCGGTCCGCGGGCGAGTCGGCGAGCAGCACCGTCGGGGCGTACCAGAAGCCGGGCCCGTCGGGGCGGGAGCCGGTGAACGCCACCTTCGCCCCGTCGACGTACCCGGCAACCCGGTCCCGCCGGGCGGCGGAGATCAGCGGGCCCATCTCGGCGCCCTCCCGGGACGGGTCCTCCACCCGCAGCGCGCGCACCGCCGGTTCGAGCAGTTCCAGGAAGCGGTCGTACACCGATCGCTGGACCAGGATCCGCGACCGGGCGCAGCAGTCCTGGCCGGCGTTGTCGAAGACGGCGTACGGCGCGGTGGCCGCCGCCCGCTCCAGGTCGGCGTCGGCGAAGACCAGGTTGGCGCTCTTGCCGCCCAGTTCCAGGGTCAGCCGCTTCACCTGCGCGGCGCAGCCCGCCATGATCCGGGCGCCGACCTCGGTGGAGCCGGTGAAGCAGACCTTGCGGACGGCGGGATGGGTGACGAACCGCTCCCCGACCACCGAACCGGCGCCCGGGAGTACGGTGAAAACGTCGTCGGGCAGCCCCGCCTCGCGGGCCAGCTCGGCCAGGCGCAGCGCCGTCAGCGGGGTCAGCTCGGCGGGCTTGAGCAGCACGGTGTTGCCGGCCGCGAGCGCCGGCGCGAAGGCCCAGGCGGCGATCGGCATCGGAAAGTTCCACGGCACGATCACCCCGACCACGCCGAGCGGTTCGTGGAACGTCACGTCCAGCCCGCCCGACACCGGGATCTGCCGCCCCGTCAGCCGCTCCGGCGCGCCCGCGTAGTAGTCGAGGACGTCCCGGACGTTGCCCGCCTCCCACCGCGCGTTGCCGATCGTGTGCCCGCTGTTGCGCACCTCCAGCCGGGCCAGCTCCTCCAGGTGCGCGTCGACCACGGCCGCGAACCGCCGCAGCACCCGGGCCCGCTCCCCCGGCGCGACCTCCCGCCACCGCGCGAACGCCGCGTGCGCCCGCCCGATCGCCGCGTCGGTCTCCTCGACCGACGTCGGCTCCACCCAGCCGAGGGCCTCCCCGGTCGACGGATCGACCACCTCAGTCACGCGCCCCACCCCTCTCCCCGCGATCCCGGTCGTCGCCCCGGCGTGCCGCCCACCCCGGCGCGGACGCCGCCGGCCGGACCACGCGGCGCGGGTCAGAGCCGCTCGAAGCCACGGAACAGCTCCCAGTCCGTGACCGCGGCGTCGTAGGCCGCCACCTCGACCCGCGCCTGGTTGGCGTAGTGCGCGGCCACCTCGTCGCCGAACGCCTCGACGGCCAGCGCCGAGCCCTCCCAGAGGGTCAGGGCGTCGCGGAGGGTCGCCGGCACCCGCTCGGCGTCCGGGTCGTCGTAGGCGTTGCCGGTGCACTCCTCGCCCAGCTCCAGCTCCCGCTCGATGCCGTGCACCGCCCCGGCGACCAGTGCGGCGATCGCCAGGTACGGGTTCACGTCCGCCCCCGGCACCCGGTTCTCCACCCGCATGCCCTGCCCGTGCCCGACCAGCCGCAGCGCGCAGGTGCGGTTGTCGGTGCCCCAGCGCAGCGCGGTGGGCGCGAACGACCCGGGCTGGTAGCGCTTGTACGAGTTGATGTTCGGGGCGAACAGGAGGCTGAACTCGCGCATGGTGGCGAGCAGCCCGGCCAGCACCCGCTGCCCCGTCGTCGACAGGTGCGCCGGCCCGTCGCCGAGCATCGCCGAGCGGCCGTCGGCGTCGCGCAGCGAGAAGTGGATGTGGCAGGAGTTGCCCTCCCGCGCGTTCGGCTTGGCCATGAAGGTGATCGACATGCCCTCCTGGGCGGCGATCTCCTTCGCCCCGTTCTTGTAGATCACGTGATGGTCGGCGCAGGCCACCGCCTCGTCGTAGCGGAAGGCGATCTCGTGCTGGCCGAGGTTGCACTCCCCCTTCGCGCTCTCCGGCGTCAGCCCCGCCCCGGCCATCTCCCGGCGGATGCGGCGCAGCAGCGGCTCCACCCGGGCGGTACCCAGCAGCGAGTAGTCCACGTTGTACTGGTTGGCCGGGGTCAGGTCCCGGTAGCCGCGCCGCCACGCGTCCTCGTACGAGTCGCGGAAGAGCACGAACTCCAGCTCGGTCCCGGCGTACGCGGTCAGCCCGTGGGCGGCCAGCCGGTCGAGCTGACGGCGCAGGATCTGCCGGGGCGAGGCGACCACCGGGGAGCCGTCCAGCCAGGCCAGGTCGGCCAGGAGCAGCGCGCTGCCCGGCTGCCAGGGCACCCGGTGCAGGGTGTCGAGGTCCGGCACCATGGCGAAGTCGCCGTAGCCGCGCTCCCAGCTCGACATCGCGTACCCGTCGACGGTGTTCATGTCGACGTCCACGGCGAGCAGGTAGTTGCACCCCTCGCTGCCGTTGGCGACCACCTGGTCCAGGAAGAAGGGCGCGTGGAACCGCTTGCCCTGCAACCGGCCCTGCATGTCGACCAGGGCCAGCACCACGGTGTCGATCTCGCCCTCCGTGACGGCGACCCGCAGCTGTTCCAACGTGAGCGGAGCTTTCCTCATCGGCGGGCCTCCATCACCAAGGTCTACTGGCTAACCGGTCGACCGTCAATGCCCTGCCCGGCGCCCCGGCAACCACCCCGGGCGGCGCCGATCCGGGCGGGCGCGCCGCCCGATGGGCGGCCCGACCGGCGGTCCCGGGGCCGCGAGACCGCGCGGCCCACCGGCCCGCCGTTCCCGGCGACGGCCCGGCGGCCGGACAAATTGCGTTGCCGTGCCGCCCCCGGGCGCCGCATGCTTGAGCCCGTGACCAGGCCCGATCGCGACGGGCCACCGTCGGGCGCTCGGACCGCCCGGCATCGCGGCGGCGCGGGGCACGTCACCTCTCTCTCACCGTACGGCGCCGCGCCGTACCCGACGCCCGCCCCGCGCCGTCGCCCGCAACCGTCATGGTCACTACACCTGGCCCCGGCACCTGCCCCTCCGTACCGCGCTGCCCCGCCTCGTACCGCCCGGCACCGGCTCACGCGAGCAGCAGGCCCGCCACCCAGAGCCCGGCGACGAGCAGACCGGCGAGGAACTCGACCAGCATGGAGAGGCCGGCCGCCGCCACCGCCTGCTTCGTCGCCGGCCAGGCCAGCCGGGAGTCGCCCAGCCGCAGCCGTTCCGCCGCCCACACCCCGCCGACGAAGCCGAGCACCAACCCGATCAACGGGATCACGAAGAAGCCGACCAGCCCCAGCAGGCCGCCGGCGAGCAGCGACGAGGTGGGCACCCCGGTGCGTTTCAGGTTCCGCCCGGGCCAGGCGTACTTGACCACGGTGCCGCCGGCGGCGACCACGGTGGCGGCGGCGAGCACCGCCCAGCGGCCGGGCCCGGCGCCGCCGAAGACCGCCCAGACCAGCACCCCGCCCCAGCACAGCGGCAGCGCGGGCAGGCCCGGCACCACCACCCCGGCGAGCCCGGCGAGGATCGCCAGCCCGGCGATCACGCCGACCGCCGCCTCGCTGTCCGTCACGCTCATGCCGTCGCCTCCCGCCCCCCGCCGCGCAGCCGGGCGGTGATCTCCGCGGCCGGGGCGGGCGGGCCGAAGAACCGCCCCTGCCCGGTGTCGCAGCGCAGCGCGCGCAGCCGCTCGGCCTGCGCCCCGGTCTCCACCGCCTCGGCGGTGACCCAGAGCTCCAGCGCGTGCGCGAGCCGGACCAGCGCGTCGACGATCCGCTCGTCGCGGTGGTCGGCCACCGCCTCGGCGCTCGCGCCCCGGATGCCCTCGACGAACGGCCCGGCCAGCTTCAGGCAGTGGATCGGCAGCCGGCGCAGGTACGCCAGGTTGGAGTAGCCGGTGCCGAAGTCGTCGATCGCCAGTCGTACGCCCAGCGCGGCCAGCCGGTGCAGCGACCGCAGCGGCTCCCCGGCGGTGCCCATCACCGCGCTCTCGGTCAGCTCCAGTTGCAGCAGGTCCGCCGGGAGGCCGGTGCAGGCGAGCGCGTCGGCGACGGTGTCCACGATCCGCGGGTCCTCGGCCTGCCGGGCGGCCAGGTTGACGCTGACCACCAGCCGGGCCCGGGGGAACTCGGCGCGCCACGCCTCCGCGTCGCGGCAGGCCTGCCGCAGCACCCACTCGCCGAGGCGGACGATGAGCCCGGTCTCCTCGGCCAGCCCGATGAACCGGTCCGGCCCGATCAGCCCCAGCTCCGGGTGCTGCCATCTGACCAGCGCCTCCACCGCCAGCATCGAGCCCTCCAGCAGGGACACGATCGGCTGGTAGTGCAGCACGAACTCGCCCCGCTCCAGCGCCGCCGGCAGGCCGGCGGTCAGTGCGGAACGGGCGATGTCCCGGGCGCCGCGTTCCGGGTCGTAGACCGCCCACCGGCCCCGGCCCTCCGCCTTGGCCCAGTAGAGCGTGGTGTCGGCGGCCTTCATCAGCTCGGAGGCGCTCGTCCCGCCGACCGGGCACTCGACGATGCCGACGCTCGCCGAGACCGCGAGCTGGTGCTCGCCGATGCGGACCGGGGCGGAGACCGCGGCCAGGGCCGCCTCGGCGACCCCCACCACGTCGTCGATGCCGGCGCCGTCGTCGACGAGGATGACGAACTCGTCCCCGCCCATGCGGGCCACCAGGTTGCCGCGTGCCGCGACGCACCGGGCCAGCCGCCGGGCGATCACCACGAGCAGCCGGTCGCCGAGGTCGTGGCCGAGGCTGTCGTTGACGGCCTTGAAGCCGTCCAGGTCGAGGAAGCAGACCCCGACCCGGTGGTTCCCGGCGGCGCGGTCGACGACCCGGGCCAGCGTCTCGAAGAACAGGGTCCGGTTGGGCAGGCCGGTGAGCGGGTCGTGCTGCGCCTGGAAGCGCAGCCGCTGCTGGAGTTCGTACCGTTCCGTGATGTCCTCGATCATCGCGACGGTGAACCGGGGCCGGCCGTCGTCGTGGCGGATCAGCGAGACGGAGAGGTCGGTCCAGACCACGCTGCCGTCCTTGCGGTAGTAGCGCTTCTCCACCCGGACGCTGTCGTGCTTTCCCTCGATCAGCGCCTGGTAGAGCTCCCACATCCCGGCCGCGTCGTCGGGGTGGAACAGCGCGGCCACGTTGATCTGCCGCAGTTCCTCGATGGAGTAGCCGAGCATGTCCGCGAACGCCTGGTTGGCGTCGATGATCCGGCCGTCGACGGCCGCGATGCCGATGCCCGTCGCCGCCCCGACGAAGACCGCCCGGAACCGGGCCTCGCTGTCCCGCAGCGCCTGCTCCACCTCGTCGCGCGCCTGCCAGGCCGAGCGGGCGATCCGCTCCTGCTGGGCGAACGTGCGGTCGCGCAGGGCGCGGCCGAAGCCGGCGGCGAGCGCGCCCTGCAACGCCGCGACCCGGCGCGCCGTCTCGTCCCGCTGCGCCCGGCCGGGCAGCACCCGGGCGAGGAACCGGTCGCCGAGCGCCCGCACCGACCAGTCGAGCACCCGCGGCTCGGTCAGGTGCTCCTCGACCAGCGCCCGCCCGACCTCCTCCGCCGGCAGCGGCGAGAACGGCTCGGCGAGCAGCGCCTGGGCCAGCCGGACGGTGTGCAGGTGCAGCAGCCGCTCGGTCTCGGCCGCGCTGAGCGGCACGAAACCGAGTCGGCGCACCGCCCGGGCCCAGTCGGCCGCGTACCGCTGGGCGCCCGACCGGCAGAGGTCGTCGCCGCCGGGGTCCGCGTCGGCGGCCATCGGATCAGGCGGTCGGCTGGTCGTACCGGGCGACGCCGCCGAAGGCGCCGAACCGCTCCGGGTGGTCGTCCACGTCGGAGGGCGAGTCGGGGCGCCACAGCGGCATGTGCACCACGCCCGGCTCCAGCAGCGTCCAGTCGCCGAAGAAGCCGGTGACCTCGGCCCGGGAGCGCAGGGTGATCTCGGTGTCGGTGCGCGACGAGAGGCGCTGCGCGTCGAGCATCTCCTGCGGCTGGTCCTCGAACGTGGAGTGCGAGACGACCAGGTAGCTGCCCGGAACCACGGCGGAGCGCAGCGTGGCCAGCACGTCGCCGGGGCGGTCGGCGTCGGGGATGAAGTGCACCACGCCGGCGAGCAGGATGCCCATCGGCCGGCCGAAGTCGAGCAGGCCCAGCTCACGCGCCCCGGCCAGGATCCGCTCCGGCTCGCGCAGGTCGGCGTGGATCACCCCGGTCAGCTCGTTGCCGGCGAGCAGCTCCCGGCTGTGCGCCACCGCCACCGGGTCGATGTCGACGTAGACCACCCGGGCCTTGGGGTTGGCGTCCTGGGCGACCTCGTGCACGTTGCCGACGGTCGGGATGCCGGAGCCGATGTCGAGGAACTGGTCGATGCCCGCGTCGAGCAGCGTGCGCACGGCCCGGCGCAGGAACTCACGGCCGGCGCGCATCGTGGCCGCCAGGTTGGGGGTCATGCCGGCGATCTGTTCGGCGAGCTGCCGGTCGATCTCGAAGTTGTGCGCCCCGCCGAGGAAGTAGTCGTACACCCGGGCCGCGCTCGGCCGGGAGAGGTCGATCTCGGCGGGAAGTCCGTCCGGCATCTGCACTGCTGCACCCCTGTGTCGTCGCCGCCGTGCGGGAGGTGGCCGGTGTCGGGGTGCGTGCGGGGGCACGCGGGGCACCGGCCGACCCGCGGGTCGTGTGGTGCTGACCACTCTAGGCCGCGAACTCCCGGCTCCGGGAGATCCCATGACCCACTTCGTCGGCACTTCCGGAGACCGTCACGCAACGGACACCGAGCGCGAACCGGACGACCGGCGGCGTCCGGTGCCCGCCGCGACACGGGATGCGGCGCCCAGCCCGGCCGGTCGGACGCGAACGCGCTCCTCGACCAGCCGGTCGGCGCACGGCTCGCGCCGGCCGGCGCCCGCGCCCGGTAACGCCTCGGCGCCGGTCAGGCGGCTTCGAGCAGCAGCGAGATGCCCTGGCCGACGCCGACGCACATGGTGGCGAGGGCCCGCCGGCCGCCCCGGCGCCGCAGCTCCAGCGCGGCCGTCAGCGCCAGCCGGGCGCCGCTGGCGCCGAGCGGGTGCCCGAGCGCGATCGCCCCGCCGTTCGGGTTGACGTGCTCGGCGTCGGCCGGGAGCCCCAGCTCGCGCAGCACCGCCACGGACTGCGCGGCGAACGCCTCGTTCAACTCGACCACGTCGATCGCGTCCAGGCCGAGGCCGAGGCGGTCGAGCAGCTTCCGGGTGGCCGGCACCGGGCCGACGCCCATCACGCGCGGCGGCACGCCGGCCGCGGCGGCCCCGGCGACGCGGGCCAGCGGGGTCAGGTCGTACCGGGCCACCGCCGCCTCGGAGGCGACCAGCAGCGCCACCGCGCCGTCGTTGACGCCGGAGGAGTTGCCGGCGGTGACGGTGCCGCCCTCGCGGAACGGGGTGGGCAGCGCCGCCAGCTTCTCCAGCGAGGTCTCCCGGGGGTGCTCGTCGGCCTCGACCAGCTTCGTCTCGCGCCGCCCCGCCGGCACGGTCACCGGCACGATCTCCTCGGCGAACCGGCCGTCGGCCTGCGCCTTCGCCGCGCGCTGCTGCGAGCGGTACGCGAACTCGTCCTGCTCGGCGCGGCCGACGCCGTACTCGGCGGCGACGTTCTCCGCGGTCTCCGGCATGGAGTCGATGCCCCAGTGCTGCTTCAGCAGCGGGTTGACCAGCCGCCAGCCGATGGTGGTGTCGTAGACCTCGGCGGTGCGGGAGTAGGGAGTCGTCGCCTTCGGCATCACGAACGGGGCGCGGCTCATGCTCTCCACCCCGCCGGCCACCACCAGGTCGGCCTCGCCGGCCACGACGGAGCGGGCCGCGCCGGCGAGCGCGTCCAGGCCGGAGCCGCAGAGCCGGTTGACGGTGCTGCCGGGCACCTCCTCGGGCAGCCCGCCGAGCAGCGCCGCCATCCGGGCCACGTTGCGGTTGTCCTCGCCGGCCTGGTTGGCGCAGCCCAGGATCACGTCGTCCACCCGCGCCCAGTCCACGGACGGGTGCCGGGCGACCAGCTCACGGATCACGTGCGCGGCCAGGTCGTCGGGGCGGACGCCGGCGAGCGCGCCGCCGTACCGGCCGATCGGGGTGCGGACACCGGCCACCAGGTATGCCACGGTCATCGCGCGATCCTTCGGGGGTGGGAAGGGGCGGGGAGCGGGCGGCCCGGGTCCCGGGACGCCCCGCCGCCAGGATATCCGCGCGCCCGCCGGATAGGTTGGCGGCATGGCCCGGGCCCAGTTCAGCGCAGAGACCAGCGGCGGCGGCGAGTTCGTCCGCCAGCCCAACCGGTTCACCGGCCGGGTGACGCCGGAGTCCGACTCCCCGCCCGGCGGCGGGCCGGACGCGCGGGGCCGGTGGCCGCTGGAGCCGGGCCGGTACCGGCTGATCTGGTGCCGGGCGTGCCCCTGGGCGCACCGGGCCCGGATCGTGCGCGGGCTGCTCGGCCTGGAGGACGCGATCTCCCTCGGCACCGTCGACCCGATCCGCGACGAACGGGGCTGGCGGTTCGGCCTCGACCCCGACGGGTTCGACCCGGTGCTCGGCGTCGGCTTCCTCTCCGAGGCGTACCTGGCCACCGACCCCGACTACACCGGGCGGGTCACCGTGCCCGCGCTGGTCGACACGCGCACCGGCCGGGTCGTCACCAACGACTACCCGCAGCTCACCCTGGACCTCTCCACCGAGTGGCGCGGCCTGCACGGGCCGGGCGCGCCGGACCTCTACCCGGTCGAGCTGCGGCCGGAGCTGGACGCCCTGATGGCGGAGATCCACCGGGACGTGAACAACGGCGTCTACCGGTGCGGCTTCGCCACCTCGCAGGCCGCGTACGACGAGGCCTTCGGGGCACTCTTCGCCCGGCTCGACGCGCTGTCGCAGCGGCTGGCGGGCCGGCGCTACCTGATGGGCGACGCGATCACCGAGGCCGACGTGCGGCTCTTCACCACCCTGGTCCGCTTCGACGTGGCGTACCACGGGCACTTCAAGTGCAACCGGCAGAAGCTCACCGAGCTGCCGGTGCTCTGGGCGTACGCGCGGGACCTGTTCCAGACGCCGGGCTTCGGCGAGACCGTCGACTTCGACCACATCAAGCGGCACTACTACGGCACCCACCCGGCGATCAACCCGACGGGGATCGTCCCGGCGGGCCCCGACACCTCCGGCTGGACCACCCCGCACGGGCGTGGCTGAGCCGCACCGGGCCCGGCCGACCAGCACCCCGCGCCGGGTCGCCGCCGCGTCGGCCGCCGCCTGCGTCGTCGTGGGGGCGGTCGCGGTGACCGTCGCCGTGGTCGCCGGTCCCGGCCCGGGGCTTACCGGGTACGTCAGCGAGGCGGGCGTCACCGACAGCGGGTACGCCCCGGCGTACCGGATCGGGGTCTTCGCCCTGGCCGCCGGGGTGCTGCTGCTCGCCGTGGCGCTGCCCCCGATGCTGCGGGTGGCGGCGGCGCTGCTCGCCGCCGGGAGCCTCCTCGCGCTGGTCTCGGGGGCGGTAACGTGCAGCGCGGGTTGCCCGCTGCCGCCGTTCGAACGGGCCACCACGGCGGACCTGGTGCACGGCGGGGCGAGCATCCTCACGGTGGCCGCGGTGGTCTTCGCGATGCTGGCGGTCGCCCTCTCGCCCCGGGCCGGGCGGTCGCTGCGCCGGCTGGCCGCCGGGGCGGTCTCGGTGGCGCTGCCGCTGGCGGGGGCGACCGCCGTGGCCATGGTCACGGTCGGCCGCGGCGCGCTGATCGCGGTCCTGGAGCGGGCGCTGCTGCTGGTGGCCGTCCTCTGGGGCGCGGCCACCGCCATCGCCATCGCCCTGCGCCGCCGGTGAGGCGGGCGCCCCGCCGGGGCCCGCGGCGGGAAGCTCCACCCCCGCCCGCCGGCGTGTAAGGAGCGTCACCGGCACAGGTCCTTCCGCCGCATCGACGGGCGGGGCTAGCCTCGGCGGGCGATGACCAACGTCTGGCACCTCACCGTGCGCCTGTATGTCGACCTCCGACTGCAGGCCAGCGGCGTCTGTCCGGCGCAGCCGCTCTCCTGACGCTGCCCCGTTCCGACCTCCAGACCCTGGGAACATCCTCATGGCTTCCGCCCTGCGCAAGATCCCCTTCTCCGTGCAGATCCTGCTCGGCCTCGTGCTCGGCGTGGCGCTCGGCTTCCTGGCCCGCGCCAACGACCTGAGCTGGCTCACCGGCACCCTCGACACCGTCGGCGGCCTCTTCGTCCAGCTGCTCAAGCTGGCCGTACCGCCGCTGGTCTTCACCGCCATCGTGGTCAGCGTGGTCAGCCTGCGCGGCGTGGCCAACGCCGCCCGGCTGGCGCTCCGGACGCTGCTCTGGTTCGGCGTCACCGCGCTGATCGCGGTGGGCGTCGGCATCGGGCTGGGCCTGCTCACCGACCCGGGTCGCGGCGTCAGCCTCGACACGGCGGGCGCCACGGCGCCCACCCGGACCGGCTCCTGGACCGACTTCCTCACCGGCATCGTGCCGACCAACCCCGTCGGCGCGTTCGTCGACGGCAACGTGCTCCAGATCGTCTTCCTTGCCCTCGTCGTCGGCGCCGCGGCGCTGCTGGTCGGCGAGAAGGCCGAGCCGTTCGTGGCGATCAACCGCGCGCTGCTGGAGATCGTCCAGAAGGCGCTGTGGTGGGTGATCCGGCTCGCCCCGATCGGCACCCTCGGCCTGATCGGCAACGCCGTCGCCTCGTACGGCTGGGACCTGGTGGCCCCGCTGGCGAAGTTCACCACCGCCGTCTACGTCGGCTGCGCGATCGTGCTCTTCGTGGTCTACCCGCTGCTGCTGGTGGCCGCCGGCCGGCTCAACCCGCTGCGCTTCTTCGCCGGCGCCTGGCCCGCGATCGAGCTGGCCTTCGTCTCCCGCTCCTCGGTGGGCACCATGCCGGTGACCCAGCGCTCCGTCGAGCGGCTCGGCGTCCCCCGCGAGTACGCCTCCTTCGCGGTGCCGTTCGGCGCCACCACGAAGATGGACGGCTGCGCCGCCGTCTACCCGGCGCTGGCCGCGATCTTCGTCGCCCAGGTCTTCGGGGTGGACCTCGGCGTCACCGACTACCTGCTGATCGCCTTCGTCTCGGTGGTCGGCTCCGCCGCCACCGCCGGGCTCACCGGCGCGATCGTGATGCTCACCCTGACGCTGAGCACGCTGGGCCTGCCGCTGGCCGGCGCCGGCCTGCTGCTGGCCATCGACCCGATCCTGGACATGATCCGCACCGCCACGAACGTCGCCGGCCAGGCGCTGGTGCCGACGATCGTCGCCGCCCGCGAGGGCACCCTGGACCGGGCCGCGTACGACTCCGCCGGTCGCCGGTCGCCGCTCGCCCCGGCGGACGCCGACGCCGGCCCGCGCCGGTCGGAGGAGCTGAGCCCGGTACCGGTCTGAGGGCCCCGCCCGCGACCCAGCCCACCCGCGCCGCGCCCGGCGCGACCCGACGAGTCGGGGAGGGCCCCGCCCGGGGGTCCTCCCCGCACCCGGAGAGGATGACCGCATGAGTGTCCTGTTCACCCCGCTGACCCTGCGCAGCGTGACCCTGCCCAACCGGATCGCGCTGGCGCCGATGTGCCAGTACACGGCCGGCCCGGACGGTCTGCCCACCGACTGGCACCTGGTGCACCTGGGCGCCCGGGCGGTCGGCGGCGTCGGCCTGGTGATGACCGAGGCCACCGCCGTGCTGCCCGAGGGGCGGATCAGCCCCCAGGACACCGGGCTCTGGTCCGGGGCCCACGTCGACGCCTGGCGGCCGGTCACCGCGTTCGTCGCCGCGCACGGCGCCGTCCCGGTGGTGCAGCTCGCGCACGCCGGGTTCAAGGCGTCGACGTACCGACCGTGGGCGCCGCGACGGGGCGGGGTGCCCGACGCCGAGGGCGGCTGGACGCCGGTCGGTCCGGGGGCCGCGCCGTTCGTGCCCGACTACCGGACGCCCACGGCGCTGGACGAGGCGGGGATCGCCGGTGTGGTCGAGGCCTTCGGGGCGGCTGCCCGCCGGGCGGTCGACGCCGGGTTCGCCGCCGTGGAGATCCACGCAGCGCACGGCTACCTGCTGCACGAGTTCCTCTCCCCGCTGACCAACCACCGCGACGACGGCTGGGGCGGCGACCGGGCCGGGCGGATGCGGTTGGCCCTGGAGGTGGCGCGGGCGGTCCGCGCGGCGGTCGGCGAGGACGTGCCGGTGCTGACCAGGATCTCGGCCACCGACTGGGAGCCGGACGGCTGGACGGTCGAGGACAGCGTGGTGCTCGCCGGCGAGCTGGCCGGCGCCGGCGTCGACCTGGTCGACTGTTCGTCGGGCGGCGCGTCGACCACGGCGGCCATCCCCGTCGGCCCGGGTTACCAGGTGCCGCTGGCCGCCCGGGTGCGCCGGGAGGCGGGCGTGGCGACCGGCGCGGTCGGCCTGATCGTCGAGCCGGAGCAGGCCGAGGGGGTCGTCGCCGCCGGCGACGCCGACCTGGTCCTGCTCGGCCGAGAGCTGCTGCGGGACCCGTACTGGCCGCACCGGGCGGCCGCCAAGCTGGGAGCCACTCCCACCTGGCCCGACCAGTACGCCCGCGCCTGACCCCGGTCCGCGCCCGTCCGGACCGTCGGGCGGGCGCGAAGGGTGCGGTCAGCCGGCCAGGTGGGACCACTCGGCTTCGAGGTCGCGCCAGGGGCCCTGGGCGGCGACCCCGCCGGAGTGGAGCACCACCACGTGGTCGGCCCGGACCAGGGCGGCCCGCTTCGAGGTCGAGCCCACCACGGTCACCCCGTGCTCGCGCAGCGCCTGCCAGAGCGCCAGCTCGGTGGTGACGTCCAGCGCCGAGGAGACGTCGTCGGCCACCAGCAGCTCCGTACGCGGGGCGAGCGCCCGGGCCAGCGCGAGGCGCTGCAACTGCCCGCCCGACAGCCGGGTGCCCTTGTGCCCGATCAGCAGTCCGAGCCCGCCCCCCGTCGCCGCCAGGTCGTGGTCGAGCTGGGCGGTGGTCACCGCCGCGGCGGCGTCCACCTGGTGGCCCAGGGTGACGTTGTCGGCCACCGTGCCGGAGAGCACCCGGGGCAGCTGGCCGACGTAGCCCACCTGGTTCGGGCGCAGGAACAGCTCCGGCTCGGTGACCCGCTCGCCGTTCCAGGTCAGCCGGCCCGTGTGCGGCGCGATGCCGGCGAGCGCCCGCAGCAGCGACGACTTGCCCGAGCCGACCGGCCCCACGATCAGCACCAGCTGGCCGCGTTCCACCGTCAGGTCGACGTCGCGTACCGCCACCGTCCCGTCGCCGTGCCGGACGCCGAAGCCGGTCAGCTCCAGCCGCCGCAGCGGGCGCCGGGGCGGCACGGCCGGCACCGGGGCGGTCCCCGCGCCGAGGTCCACGGCCGGCACCGCCGCCGAGTAGGCCTCCACCCCGGTCATGGCCACCGTCCGGCGGGTCCAGACCCGGGCCGAGGGGATCTGCGAGATCAGCGACGCCGTCGTCCAGGCGAACCAGCGGGCGGCGGCCAGGGTGGCGACCGCGACCAGGGTGGCCCCCGCCGACAGCTCCCCGGCCAGGAAGAGCGCCCAGGCCCCGATCGGCAGCAGGCCGCTGACCAGCGCCGGCGTCGACCGGGACCAGACCTGCACCGAGATCTCCCGGCGCTGCCGGTCGCTGCGGACCACGTCGAGGTCGGCCAGGTGGGCCAGGACCGGTCGGGTGGCGCCGGCCAGCTTGACCGTACGGGCGGCGGAGAGCGAGGACACCAGCGCCGTGGCGAACGCGGCCCGGGCCGCGACGGTGTCCCGCGCGGAGCGCTCCAGCCGGGGCCCGAAGAGCGTGGCGGCCAGCCCGGAGACCAGCATCGTGCCGGCGAAGAAGAACCCCGGCACCAGGCTGCCGGTGACGGCGGTCATCGCGACCAGGAGCAGGAGTGAGATCGCCTGGTCCATCAGGTTGTCGGCGAGCTGCACCACCCGCTCCGTGTCGCCGCCCTGGGCCACCACCTCGGCCGGCGTGTGCCCGCTGACCCGGCGCGGCCCGGTCTGCCCGTGCACCAGGCGCAGGCTGATCCGCAGCATCTGCCGGACCCACCACTGCGGGAACCGCAGGTTGGTGAAGTACGGCACCGGCAGGGTGATCAGCAGGCCACCGACGATGCCCAGCGCCGGCAGCCACGGGTCGCCGGCGCCGTCGACCAGGTCGGCCCAGAGCCAGGGCAGCACCGGCCCCTCCAGCCCGAGGAGCACGAGCAGCAGGAACATCGACAGCGAGGCCAGCCCGTAGCGCGGGTCGTTGAGGCAGAGCCGCAGGATCTCCCGCAGGCCGCGCGGCCCGCGGGGCGTCGGGGCCTCGACCCGGGCCGCCCGCGGTGGTTCGCCGCCGGTTTCGGCGGCGACGGACGACTCCGCCGGCGGCCCGCCGGGCGGAGCGGCCGACGCTCCGGCCACCGCCGGGGCCGGCGGGACGGCCGGCGCCGCGTCGTCGCCCGGGCCGCCGAGCGGCCACGGCTCCGACGGGCCGGTCAGCAGGTCCACCCCGCCGGAGCGGCCTGCCGGTGCCGAGTGCGCGTACGCGGTGGCGTGGCTGGTGGCGAGCAGCTCGGCGAAGCGCTCCGACGAGTGCAGCGGCCCGGCCTCGACCACCGCGCCGTCGGCCATCACCACCACCTCGTCGCAGCGGCGCACCGAGGAGAGGCGGTGCGCGATGACGACGCCGATCCGGTCCCGCAGCAGCCGCTCGGTCGCCTGCTGCACCCGTGCCTCGGTCACCGGGTCGAGCCGCGCCGTCGCCTCGTCGAGGATCACCACGTGCGGGTCGCGTACGAGGATCCGGGCGAAGGCGACCAGCTGTTCCTGGCCCGCCGAGAGCACGTGCCCGCCGTCGCCCAGCCGGGTGTCGAGGCCGTCGGGCAGCTCGGCGATCCAGCCGGTCAGCCCCAGCTCCCGCAGCGCCCGGGCGGCGGCGTCGAGCAGCTCCGGGTCGAACAGGGCGACGTTCTCGGCGAGGGTGCCGGCGAGGATCTCGGTGCGCTGGGGCACCACGGCGATCCACCGGCGCAGCAGCTCGACGTCGAGGTCGCGGAGGTCGGCACCGGCCAGGAAGACCGTCCCGGGCGGCACGTCGACGGCCCGGGTGAGCACCTTGGCCAGGGTGGACTTGCCGGAACCGGTCCGGCCCACCAGCGCGTAGGAGCGGCCCCGGGTGAACGTCAGGTCGACGTCGCGCAGCGCGGGGCCGCGCCCTGGGTCGGCGCCGGCGTAGCGGAAAGTGAGGCCCCGGACCACCAGGTCCCCGTCGGTCGGGGCGGCGCCGCCCGCGGGCTCCTGCGGGGAGTTCGCCAGCAGCTGCACCCGACCCCACGCCCCCAGGGCGTACTGGAGTTCGGGGACCATCCGGCTGACGTGTTCGACGGTCATGCCGAACCCGATGGCGAGCAACCAGACCGCGGTGAGCCGGGCGCCGTCGACGCGGCCGGTGACCAGCGCCCACGCGCCGCCGAGCACCACGGCCGCGATCCCCACCTGGGTGACGCCGGCGGCCACCGTGGTGACCTGGGCGGACATCCGCCACACCCGGGAGCCCCGAGCGAGCACCTCCGCCGCCCGCCGGGCGTAGAGGCGCAACACGTACGGCCGGGCCAGGCTGGTGCGCACGTCGTCCTGGCCGTGGACGGCCTCCTCCATCACCGCGGCGAGGTCGGACCAGGCCTCCTCCTCGGCCATCCGGGCCGGGCCGATCCGCGCGGCCGGCTTGCGCAGGACAGCCGTCAACGACACGGTGAGCAGCAGCATCCCGACGCCGGCCGGCCACCACACCGCGAGGGCCAGGAGGGTCGACAGCACGCCGGCGGCCAACGCCTGCGCGATCCGTACGCCCTGGTTGCGTACCGCGGCGGCGACCTGGTAGACGTCGCCGTCGATGCGGTCGAGCAGCTCGCCGACCGGGGTGGTCTCCAGGGTCGGCAGGTCCTGCCCGAGCGCCACCCGGCACAGCCGACGCCGCACGTCGGCGGACCAGTCGGCGGTCAGCCCGGCCATCAGCAGGCTCACCGCGAGGTCGGTCAGGACGGCGGCGACCAGCGCCACGGCGAGCAGCGCGAAGAACCCGGCGGCGCGGTGCACCAGGACGGGGCCGGCCAGCGCGGCGGCGGCGGCCTGACCGCTGGCGCCGAGCACGACGAGGCAGGTCACGATCGTCATTCGGCGGGGCGAGGTGGCCCACAGGTCCCGGAGCAGACGCACGGTGAAGTCCCTTCGGGCAGGCCTGGGGGCGGAGCATCCAGCCTGCGCGGTGCCGCCGCCCGACTCAACGCATTTACCGGCTGTCCGGCGTGCCGGCGGGGCCGGTTCACCCGTCCGGCGCCGGTTCACCCGTCCGGCGCCGGTTCACCCGTCCGGTCCCGCCGGGCCGGCGGTGCCGCCCACCGGCGGGGCGCTCAGAAGAGCACGGTGGCGAGCGTGCCGACCGGGCGGAAGCCGCAGCGCTCGTAGACCCGGCGGGCGGGCAGGTTGAAGTCGTTGACGTAGAGGCTGACGGTCGGGGCCACCCGCAGCAGCGCGTCGCGCACCACCGCCGCCATGGCCGCCGAGGCGATGCCCCGGCCCCGCCACTCCGGGGCCACCCAGACGCCCTGCACCTGGGCGGTCCGGCGGGTCACCACCGCCAGCTCCGCCTTGAACACCACCTGGCCGTCGACCAGCCGGGCGTACGCCCGGCCGGCCCGGACCAGGTCGGTGACCCGCCGGCGGTAGCCGCGCCCGCCGTCGTCGACGAGGGGCGAGACACCGACCTCCTCGGTGTACATCGCCACCGCCGCCGGAAAGAGCCGGTCGATCTCGTTGCCGCGGACCCGTCGCACCTCCGGGTCCGCCGGCAGCGACGGCAACGCGTCGGTGGCCAGCAGCGGCTGGTTGGGGCGTACGGCCCGGGCCGGGCCCCAGACGTCGGAGAGCCGCTCCCAGAGGCCGAGCACCGCGTCGGCCCGGCCCACGATCGACGAGCAGAGCCGCTCCTCGCCGGCGAGCAGGTCGGCGTACGCGGCGACGGCCGGCTCGGTGGCGAGCACCGGGGTGAGGTTGCCGCCGACCCAGCAGATCGACTCCAGGTTGCGGCGGGTGCCGTAGCCCAGCACCCGGCCCTCCGCCCGCCACCAGGCGAGGCCGCGCGCGGTGATCCGCTCGGCGACCTGCGCGCCCGCGTACGGGTCGAGGTCGAGCAACCGCTCGACCGCGCGGCGCTCCGACTCCCCGAGTTGCCGTACCGGCACCGTCAGCACGGATACCAGCCTGCCAGATCCGCCCCCCGCCGCGCCGGCCGAGTGACGAGCGGGACCACGCCGCCGCCACCGGACGGGGCCGGCACGCGACGGCGGGGCCGGTCAGCGCCGCGACGGGCCGGTCGCCGCACGCGCCGGGCCGGTCAGTGCACGGTGACGGTGGCGCCGCCGGGAAGCAGGCCCCGCAGCTCCTCCGGAAGCTCGGCGCCCATCTCGTCGGCGATGCGCAGCGCCTCCTCGATCAGGGTCTCCACGATCTGCGCCTCGGGCACGGTCTTGACCACCTTGCCCTTGACGAAGATCTGGCCCTTGCCGTTGCCGGAGGCCACCCCGAGGTCGGCCTCGCGGGCCTCGCCCGGGCCGTTCACGACGCAGCCCATCACCGCGACCCGCAGCGGCACCGGCAGCCCCTCCAGGCCGGCGGTGACCTCCTCGGCCAGCTTGTAGACGTCGACCTGGGCGCGACCGCAGGACGGGCAGGAGACGATCTCCAGGCCCCGCTCGCGCAGCCCGAGCGACTCCAGGATCTGGTTGCCGACCTTGATCTCCTCCACCGGCGGCGCCGACAGCGAGACCCGGATCGTGTCGCCGATCCCCTCGGCCAGCAGCGCGCCGAAGGCGACCGCCGACTTGATGGTGCCCTGGAAGGCCGGGCCCGCCTCGGTGACGCCCAGGTGCAGCGGGTAGTCGCACTTCTCGGCGAGCTGGCGGTAGGCCCGGATCATCACCACCGGGTCGTTGTGCTTGACCGAGATCTTGATGTCGCGGAAGCCGTGCTCCTCGAAGAGCGAGCACTCCCAGAGCGCCGACTCGACCAGCGCCTCGGCGGTGGCCTTGCCGTACTTGGCGAGCAGCCGCTTGTCCAGCGAGCCGGCGTTGACGCCGATCCGGATGGGCACGCCCGCGTCGCCGGCCGCCCTGGCGATCTCCTTGACCTTGTCGTCGAACTGGCGGATGTTGCCCGGGTTGACCCGGACCGCGGCGCAGCCGGCGTCGATGGCGGCGAAGACGTACTTGGGCTGGAAGTGGATGTCGGCGATCACCGGGAGCTGCGACTTCTTCGCGATCGCCGGCAGCGCCTCCACGTCGTCCTGGCTCGGCACGGCCACCCGGACGATCTGGCAGCCGGACGCGGTCAGCTCGGCGATCTGCTGGAGCGTGGCGTTCACGTCGGAGGTGAGGGTGGTGGTCATCGACTGCACCGACACCGGCGCGCCCCCACCGACCGGGACCGAGCCGACCATGATCTGGCGGCTGAGCCGACGCGGGGCGAGCGGCGGGGGCGGCACGGAGGGGATACCGAGACTGACAGCGGTCACTTCAGGCACTCACCTTGAGAAGAGCGTGATCGGGTTGACGACGTCCGCGGTGATGGTCAGCAGCGTGAACACGCCACCGATCAGGATCACCGCGTACGTGAGGGGCATGAGCTTGAGGTAGTCCACCCGCCCGGGGTCGGTGCGGCCGATCCGGGCGTAGAGCCAGGAGCGGGCCCGCTCGAACCAGGCGATGGCGATGTGCCCGCCGTCGAGCGGCAGCAGCGGCAGCAGGTTGAACACGCCGATGAAGAAGTTCAGCGAGACGAAGAGCATGAAGAACAGCAGCCAGGCGTCGTTCTCGACGGCCTCGCCGCCGAGCCGGCTGGCGCCGACCACGCTGATCGGGGTGTCGATGTCCCGCTCGCCGCCGGTGATCGCCGTCCACAGGGCCGGCACCTTCTGCGGGATGCGCTTCATCGCCTCGAAGGTGTTGACCGCCATGTCGCCGGTGAAGTCGGCGGTCGCGCCGAAGGCCCCCACCGGCCCGTACGTGACCCGGGTCGGGGTGCTGGGGACGAGGCCGACGCCGAGCGCGGCGACCGCCGTGACCTGGCCCTTCGGGTCGTCGAGCGGGGGCCGCTGGGTCTGCGCGAGCACCGTGCTGGCCGTGGCCGGCTGGCCGTCGCGGACGTACGCGATCCGCGCGGTGTCGCCCGGCTTGAGGGCACGCAGGGTGGAGAGCAGCTGGCCGTAGTCGGCGATCGGCGTGCCGTTGATCGCGGTGATCCGGTCGCCGTCGCGCAGCTGCGCCTGGGCGGCGGGGCTGGCCGGGTCGGTGGTGGTGCACTCGCGCAGCGTGTTCTCCGGGACCACGCACTTCGACAGCTGGATGACCGCCGGCTCCTTGCGGATCTCGGCCTCGGTGCTGGGGAAGTCGGGGTTGGGCAGGCCGGCGGAGACCGCGATGATCCAGAGGGCCACCAGCGCGAGGGCGAAGTGGGTGATGGAGCCGGCGGACATCACGATCGTCCGCTTCCAGACCGGGAACCGCCACATCGCGCGCGGCTCGTCGGCCGGGTCGACGTCGTCGTCCTGCGGCGTCATCCCGACGATCTTGCAGAAGCCGCCGAGCGGGATGCCCTTGACGCCGTACTCCGTCTCGCCCCGCCTGAACGACCAGAGGGTGGGGCCGAAGCCGACGAAGTAGCGGGTGACCTTCATGCCGAAGGCCTTGGCGGTGAGCATGTGCCCCGCCTCGTGCAGGCTCACCGAGACGAGGATCGCGAGGGCGAAGAGCACCACCCCGAGCAGGTACGCCATCAAGCTCCTTCCACCGAACCCGCGATGATCTCCTGCGCGTGCGCGCGCGCCCACGACTCCGCCGCGAGCACGTCCTCGACGGTACCTGGTTCGTCGAAGTCGGGAGCGTCCTCCAGCACCCGCCGGAGGGTGTCGACGATGCCGAGGAAGGGCAGCCGCCCGGCCACGAAGGCGGCCACGGCCTCCTCGTTCGCCGCGTTGTAGATCGCCGGCCGGCAGCGTCCGGCCTCGCCGGCGGCCTTGGCGAGCGCGACCGCCGGGAACGCCTCGTCGTCCAGCGGCGCGAACTCCCAGGTGAAGGCCCTGGTCCAGTCGACGGCGGCGGCGGCGTCGGCCACCCGGTCGGGCCAGCCGAGGCCGAGCGCGATCGGCAGCCGCATGTCCGGCGGGCTGGCCTGGGCGAGGGTGGAGCCGTCCACGAACTCGACCATCGAGTGGATCACCGACTGCGGGTGCACCATCACGGCGATGTCGGCGTACGGCACGTCGAACAGCTCGTGCGCCTCGATCACCTCCAGCGCCTTGTTGACCATCGTGGCCGAGTTGATCGTGACGACCGGCCCCATGTTCCAGGTCGGGTGGGCCAGCGCCTGCTCGGGCGTCACCCGCGTCAGCTCGTCGCGGCGCCTACCCCGGAACGGGCCGCCGCTGGCGGTGACGACCAGCCGCCGCACCTCACCCCGGGTGCCGCCGCGCAGGCACTGGGCCAGCGCCGAGTGCTCCGAGTCGACGGGGACGATCTGCTCCGGCCGCGTCACCGCGGCCTTCACCAGCGAGCCGCCGGCGACGAGGGACTCCTTGTTGGCGAGCGCGAGCGTACGCCCGGCGCGCAGCGCGGCCAGGGTCGGCGCGAGCCCGAGCGAGCCCACCACGCCGTTGAGCACGACGTCGCAGGGCCACTGCGCCAGCTCGGTCATCGCGTCCGGGCCGGCCACGATCTTGGGAAGCTTGAAGTCCCCGCTGGCCCAGCCGCGCCGGCTCGCCTCGGCGTAGAAGGCGAGCTGAAGGTCCTGCGCGGCGGACGCCTTCGCCACGCCGACCGCGTCGACCCGCAGTTCGAGGGCCTGGGCGGCGAGCAGCTCGACGTTGCCGCCACCGGCGCCGAGCGCGACCACCCGGAACCGCTCCGGGTTGCGCCGCACGATGTCGATGGCCTGGGTGCCGATCGAACCGGTGGAGCCGAGCAGAACAAGATCACGTGAGGAGGTCACCGGGTCATTCTTCCCCACCATCGCCGTGCCCCCGCCGGGAGCCTCAGCCTTCCGCGTCGGGCTGCTCCTCCGATGCCTCCGCGCTCCTCCGGCGCCTCCTCGGCGAGGAGATCCGCCGGGTCGACCGCGAACGCGAAGGGCCCGGTCATGGTGAAGGTGCCGCCGCGGCCGGTGCCCAGCTCCGCCCGGCCACCGGCCCCCGCCGCACGGGATCGCGCACCGGGCCCGCGCCGGCAGGCCGTAGCCCGGACCAGGGCGCCGCCCCGCCCGCAGGGCGGACCGGGCGCCCGCAGGTTTCTTTCAATACATCGACGCCTGTGGTTGAATTCCGACATGCGAAGAGGTCTCGTCTGGCTGGCGGCCGTGCTGGTCGCCGCCCCACTGCTCGTCAGCCCGGGCGTGGCCCAGGCTGCCACCACCACACCGGCGCTGGTCATCGCCAGCGACTTCCCCGACCCCGACGTCGTCAAGTTCGGCGCCACCTACTACGCGTACTCCACGAACAACGGCCACGGCAACGTCCCGGTCGCCACCGCCGGCTCGCTGACCGGGCCGTGGACCCGGCGGGCCGACGCGATGCCGACCCTCGGCGCCTGGGCGAACGGGGGCCTGACCTGGGCACCCGACGTGTCGCAGCGCGCCGACGGGCGCTACCTGCTCTACTACACCGCCCGCAGCCGGGCCACCGGCCGGCAGTGCCTCGGCGCCGCGCTGGCCACCTCGCCGCTCGGGCCGTTCACCTCCGTCGGCACCGGGCCGCTGGTCTGCAACGCCGGCGAGGGCGGCGACATCGACGCGGCGAGCTTCACCGACAGCACCGGGCTGCGCTACCTGCTCTACAAGGACGACGGCAACGCCATCGGCCAGCCGACGAGCCTCTGGTTGCAACAGGTCGCGGCGGACGGCGTGACGCTCCAGGGCGCCCGGGTCGAGCTGCTGCGCAGCGGCCGCGCCGAGGAGGCGGGCATCATCGAGGCACCGGTGCTGACCAAGGTCGGCGCGCAGTACGTGCTGTTCTACTCGCTCGGCGGCTACGGCGGCGACGGCTACCAGACCAGCTACGCCACCTCGGCCTCGCTGACCGGCCCCTACACCAAGGCGTACCGCTCGCTGATGACCACGGCGTCGCTGGACTCGGCCGTGCGGGGGCCGGGCGGCGCGGACGTGGTACGCGAGGCGGGCGGCGACCACATCGTGTTCCACGGCTGGATCAACAACTACTCCGCCCGCGGCATGTACGTCGCGGCGCTGGGCTGGGCCGGCGGGAACCCCGTGGTGCGGGGCAGCCGGGTGCGCTACGAGGCCGAGCGCGGCGGGCTCAACCGGTGCGCGGTGCGCGCCGCCCCGAACACCTCCCAGGGACAGGTGGTGGCGTACATCGACCACGCGGACAGCTGGGTCGAGGTCACCGTCTTCGCACCCCGGGCCGGCGGTTACCGCGCCCACGTCGCCTACGCCGCCGGCTACGGCGACGCCCAGCACACGCTGACCGTCAACGGCGCCAACCCGAAGGTCGTCTCCTATCCCAACACCGGCTGGGACGTCTGGCGGCAGGCGGGCGTCGACGTCACGCTCAACGCCGGTTTCAACACGCTGCGGTTCACCCACCTGAGCCGCTGGGCGGAGCTCGACTTCGTCGAGGTGGCGTAGCGCCCGCGCGCCCCGGCCGACGAGGGCCCGGCTCACCGGGCTCCGGGGCCCGGCTCACCGGGCCGCCGGGCCCCCGTCGACGGGCGCGGTCAGCACGAAGGTCTCCAGGGACTCGCCGCCGTACCAGTCCGTGCGGCGGCCCACGTGGGTCATGCCGGCCCGTCGGGCCACCGCCAGCGACGCGGTGTTGCCCGGCGACACCACGGCGTAGACCTCCCGGCCGCCGGCGGCGAGTTCCCGCGCCGCCGCGGCCCGGGCCGCCTCGGTGGCGTACCCGTGGCCCCACGAGTCGGGGTGCAGGTGCCAGCCCACCTCGATCTCCTCGGTCGGCACGTTCTCGTCGCGCCCGGGCAGCGGCTTGAGCAGCACGGTGCCGACGACCACGCCTGTCTCGCGGACCTCGATCGCCCAGGTGCCGTACCGGCCGCCGTGCCCCGCGTGCCGCCTTTGCCACATCGCCAGCCGGTCGGCCGCCTGCGCCGGGTCGGTCAGCGGCAGGCCGGGCGCGCCCAGCCAGCGGGCGACCTCCGGCCGGGAGTAGATGTCGAAGATCCGGGACAGGTCGGCAGGGTCGGCGGTCCACTCCCGCACGACCAGGCGTTCCGTGCTGAGAACTGTCATCACGGCGATCCTAGTGAGCGGCGGTTCCCGGCCCGGGCCGGGAACCGGCACGACCCCCCGGACACTTATGATGATCTATGTAAAACTCTTACGATCATCGATCGGTATTGGTTGAATACCTTCACCTGCCACGCCCCCCGTACCTCTCTGACCCTCGGAGGCACTTCCGTGAGACTCGCCACCGCCGCGCGCGCCCTGGTCGCCGGGCTGACCGGGGCCACCCTGGTGCTGCTCGGTCCGGCCGGATCCGCGTCCGCGGCGACCACCACCGTGGACAACGCCACCGCCGGACGCTTCACCGCCAGCGCGAACTGGGGCACGTCGTCCTGGTCCGCCCAGAAGTACGGCACCGACTACCGGTTCGCGACGCCCTACACCGGAGGCAGCGACGCGGCCTGGTTCACCGCGTCCATCCCGGCCGCCGGCGCCCACCTCGTCGAGGTGTGGTACCCGGCGGACGCCGGCTACAACAGCGCCACCCCGTTCGTCGTGGCGACCACCGGCGGCAACCAGAGCGTGGTCGTCGACCAGCGCTCCAGCGGAGGCCGCTGGGTCAGCCTCGGCACCTTCACGCTGGCGGCCGGCGACTACCCCGTGGTCGGCGTCAGCCGCTGGAGCAGCAGCCCGGGCTACGTCGTCGCGGACGCCGTCCGGATCACCAGCACCACCGGCGGCAACCCCGCCTTCTCCCTGCCCCTGCCGAAGAACGTGCTGCCGCGCGGCGAGTACGACGACCCGCACCACGACTACCCCGCCATCGACCTCGCGGTCGGCACCGGCACCAGGGCGTACGCCGTGCGGGCCGGCACCGTCACCATCATCAACGACAGCTCCTGCGGCCAGGGCGTCAACCTCACCGGCACCGACGGGGCGGTCTACACCTACTGCCACTTCTCGGCGTGGTCGGTCGGCAACGGCGCGTCCGTCGCGCCCGGGCAGCAGCTGGGCCTCACCGGCAACACCGGCAACTCCACCGGGCCGCACCTGCACTTCGGCATCCGCACCGGCAGCACCCGGCGGTGCCCGCAGAACTTCCTGCTGGCGATCTACGACGGGGTGACCCCGCCCGCGGCGACGAGCCTGCCCACCAGCGGCTGCTCGTACGCCACCCGCGGCACGGGCCAGCTGTCGCCGCTGGGCTGAGCACCGTCGCACCGGCCCGGGCCGGAGCCGCCGGAGCCGTCCCGCCCGGCGGCTCCGGCGTACCTCGGACCTCGGCGGCGATCTCGCGAGTGACGCGGGCCGGTACGGGGAAAGAAGCCGCGATGGGCGGCGGATGGCAACGGGCGAAGCGGATCACCAGTGCGGCGTTCCGCCCGCTGCGAGGCAGGGACCTGTCCCTGCACGCCGCCGCCATCACCTTCTACGGGGCGATCGCCGTGGTGCCGGTGGCGCTACTGGCGATCTGGCTGACCGCGCTGCTGGCGGGAGCCGACCGGGTCCGCCGGCTCACCTCGTACGCCGTGCGGACCCTGCCGGACGAGATCGGCGCGCCCGGGGCGGTGCAGGCGCTGGTCGGAGCCGGGGTGGAGTTGACCCCGCTGCTGGCGCTGGCGTCGCTGCTGCCGGCGTCGCTGTACGGCGAGGGGCTGCGCCGTGCCTTCGTCTCGGTCGCCGTGCCGCGCAGCGAGGAGTCGCTGGTCGGCTGGCGGGGAAGGCTGCTGCTGCTGCCCCTGCTGGCCCCGGCCCCGGCCCTGCTGCTGTCGATCCTGCTCGCGCTGCCGACGACCACCGGGCTGGTCCGCCAGGGCGGGTGGAGCGGCGCGCTGGGCGTGGTGCTCTCCTTCCTGGCGGTCTGGCTGGTGCTCACCCCGGTGCTGCTCTGGGTGTTCCGCGCGGTCGGCCCCGCCTCGCCGGACTGGCTCTCCACGCTCGGCGTCGGATCGTTCACCGCCGCCAACCTCTCCGGTTTCCTGCACGGCTTCGTGCTCTTCGCCTCGCTCCCGCTCGACCTCGGGGTGCCGTTCGGCGGCTTCGACGAGATCGGCGCGGGGGTGGCGGTCCTGCTCTGGCTCTACCTCTTCCACGTGATCGTGCTGGCCGGCTACTCCGCCACCCTCGCCCTCTCCCGCTGGCGCGCCCGCCGCGGCGGCGTGTCGACCGACGGGGGCGCGGCCCCGCCCGCCGACGGGGTCGGCGCCGCGCCCGGCGACCGGGCCGAGGGTCAGGGCCGGAACGGGCCGGCGTGACCTACTGGGCCACGCCGCCACGGGAGTCGGTGCCCCGTCGGCGCCAGGGCCGACGGGGCACCGACGCGAGCCCCTACTTGGTGAACGCGGGGTGCCGGGTCTCCTCCGGTGCCGACGGACCGGGATCGGCCGACTCGTGCAGGCCGAAGCGACGGTAGACCCGGCCGAGCGGGCCGGGGGCCCACCAGTTCCAGCGCCCGAGCAGCCGCATGGTGGCCGGCACCAGCAGCGCCCGGACCAACGTCGCGTCCACCACGATCGCCACGATCATGCCGATCCCGATGAGCTTGATGTACGCCATCTCGCCGGTGGCGAAACCGGCCACCACGATGATCAGCAGCAGCGCGGCCGCGGTGATGATCCGCCCGGTTTGCTGTAGGGCGGTGGCCACCGAGGCGGTGTTGTCGCCCGTGCGGTCCCACTCCTCGCGCACCCGGGAGAGCAGGAACACCTCGTAGTCGGTCGCCAGCCCGAAGAGCACGGCGAGCATGAGGATCGGATTGCTGGGCTCGATGAACCCGGTCGGGGTGAAACCGAGCAGGTCGGCGAAGTGCCCGTCCTGGAAGATCCAGACGACCACGCCGAACGACGCGCCGATCGACACCAGGTTCATCAGCACCGCCTTGACCGGCAGCACCACCGAGCCGAAGGCGAGGAAGAGCAGGACCAGGATCGCGGCCGCCATCAGCAGGGCCATCCAGGGCAGCCGGTCGGCGAGGCCGTCGATCAGGTCCAGGTCGACGCCGGGCCGGCCGCCGACGAGCACCTCGGCGCCGGCCGGCGCGGGCAGGTCCCGCAGCGCCCGGACCACGTCGTGCGCGGTGTCACCGGTGGGCTCGCCCGGGTACGTCACGGTCAGCAGCGTCGACGTCCCCCGGTTCGCCGCCACCTGCACCCCGGTCACGCCCGGCAGCGTGCCCACCCGCTCGGCGAAGGGGCGCACCTGCTCCGGTGAGGCCCCGGAGACCAGCACGTCGATCGGCGCGATGGTGCCGCCGGGGAACTCCGCGGCGATCCGCTCGGAGACCACCCGCGGCTCGGCGGACGCGGGCAGCACCCGGTCGTCGAACCCGCCGAACTCCATCCGCAGCACCGGCGTGGCGAGCAGCAGGAGCAGCACGGTGACCCCGACCAGGTAGCGCACCGGGCGGCGCATCACGCTGTGCGCGATCCTGGCCCAGGCGCCGCCCGTCCCCCCCGCCGCCGACCGCCCCCGGCCCGCCCGACGCCGCCACGGCAGCGGTACGCGCAGCGCGTCGATCCGGTGGCCGAGCACCGCGAGCAGGGCCGGCAGCACGGTCAGCGCCGCCAGCATGGCGACCAGCACGGCGGCCATCCCGCCGAGCGCCATCGAGCGCAGGAACGCCTGCGGGAAGATCAGCAGACTGGCCATGGCGGTCGCGACGGTGAGCCCGGAGACCAGCACCGTCCGCCCGGCCGTGGCCATGGTGCGCCGGATCGCGTCGGGGGTGTCGTGCCCGGCGGCCAACTCCTCGCGGAAGCGGCTCACCACGAACAGGGCGTAGTCGACCGCCATGCCCAGGCCGATCAGGGTGATGACGTTGATCGCGAAGACCGACACGTCGGTCACCATGTTGAGCAGCCGGACGGCCACGAACGCGCCGAGGATGGCGAGCCCGCCGATCAGCAGGGGCGTGCACGCCGCCACCAGCCCGCCGAAGATCAGCACCAGCAGCACCAGCAGCACCGGCATGGAGAGCAGCTCCGCGCGGGTGATGTCCTTCGTGGTCTGGGTGTTCGACTCGTACAGTGCCGCCGTCGCCCCGCCGATCTCGGTCCGTACGCCGGGTGCCGCGAGGGCGGGGCGCAGCTCCTCGTACGCGGCGGCCTTGTCGTCCTTGTCGGCGGCCCTAAGCTGGACCAGCGCGTAGGTGGCCCGGCGGTCGGTGGAGAGCAGCGTCGGGGCCTGGGTGTCGTACCAGGTGGTGACGCTGGTGATCTCGGGGTGCGCACGCATCCCGGCCACGGTGGCCGCGACCGGGTCCCGGAAGGCCGGCTGGTCCACCGTCGCCCCGTCGCTGGACCAGAGCACCACCAGGTCGGCGCCCTGCGGCCCCAGCTCCCGGGTGATCCGCTCGGCGGCGCGACTGGACTCGCTGGCCGGGTCGTCGAAGCCGCCGCCGGTCAGCTGACCGAAGACACCGACTCCCCAGGTCGAGCCGACCGCGACGAGCACCACGGCGGCGGCCAGCACCGACCAGCGCAGCCGCACCACCATCTGTCCCCACCAGGCGAACATTCGCCTCCTCCTCCACGGACGGCTAGGGTGTTAGCATCACTCATTTGAGTGAACGCCGTTAACTATGGCAACGGCGGTCGATTCGGTCAAGGAGCCAGCCGGATGGGCGCACCGAGCCGACGGGAACGCCTGCGCACGGCGACCGTCACCGAGATCAAGAACGGCGCGCGGCGGCTGCTGGTCACGGGCGGGGTCGACGCCATCTCGCTACGGGCCATCGCCCGCGACATGGGCATGACCGCGCCGGCCATCTACCGCTACTTCCCCAGCCTCGAAGCGCTGGTCGCGGAGCTGACCGGCGACCTCTACGACGAGCTGCGGCTGCGGCTGGAGGCGACCCGGGACGACGCCGGGGCCGAGCCGATCGCGCGGCTGCTGGCCATGTCCCGGGCGTTCCGCGCCTGGTCGGTGGGGCACCCGGCCGAGTTCGGGCTGGTCTTCGGCGCGCCCGTGCCGGGGCGCACCGCGTTCGTCGACGGCTGCGTCACCCGTGACCGTCCCGGCGCCCGCTTCGGCGCGGTCTTCATCGAGCCGATCCTCGACCTCTGGCGCCGGGCGCCCTTCCGCGCCCCGCCCGCCGAGCTGCTGAGGCGGGGCCTGGGCGAGGGCCGGCTGGAGCCGCTGCGGCTCAGCCACGGCGAGATTCCCGTCGAGGTCGCGTACGCCTTCCTCGCCGGCTGGACCCGGCTCTACGGGCTGGTGGCCATGGAGGTCTTCCACCAGTTCGACTGGGCCGTCACCGACGCCGAGGCACTCTTCGAGCTGGAACTGGAGACGTTGACCACCCAGTTGCTGCCCGAGGCGCCGGCCGCGAAGGGCTGACCGGCGGGCCCGGCGGCGCTAGGCTCACCCGGCATGGGTGACGAGCTGCCGACCCGGGCCGACGTGGTGATCGTCGGCGCCGGGCACAACGGTCTGGTGTCCGCGATCCTGCTCGCCCGCGCCGGGCTCGACGTGCTGGTGCTGGAGGCGGCGGACGTGATCGGCGGGGCCACCCGCACGGAGGCGCCGTTCGCCCGGGTGCCCGGGCTGCGCCACTCCACCGGGTCGTACCTGCTCGGCCTGATGCCGCCGGAGCTGCTCGCCACGCTGGACGTCCGGATCCCGGTGCTGCGCCGCGACCCGCACTACTTCCTGCCCACCCCGGGCGGGCCGGGCTCGCCGTACCTGCTCTTCGGCAGCGACACGGCGGCCAGCCGGGCACAGCTCGCGCGGTTCTTCTCCCCCGCCGACGCGGCCGCCGACGACGCCCTCCAGGCCGAGCTGGCCGCGCTGCGCGACGACCTCGCCCCCGCCTGGCTGGCCGAGCCGCTGCCGGTCGAGCAGACCGCCGAGCGGTACGTCCGGCCGGCGCTGCGGCAGGTCTTCGTCGACCTCGTCCGCGGCTCGGTCGCCGACCACCTGGCCCGCTTCGACTTCCGCTCCGAGCTGCTGGTCAGCATGTACGCCGTCACCGACGGCCTCTCCGGGCTCAACGCCGGCCCCGACGACCCCGGCACCGGGCACAACTTCCTGGTGCACAACATGTGCCGGCTGCCGGGCTCCGACGGCACCTGGATGATCGCCGAGGGCGGGATGGGCACCGTGTCGCGCACCTTCGCCGACGCCGCCCGGGCCGCCGGCGCGACGATCCGCACCGGCGCGCCGGTCGGCGCGATCACCGTGGACGGCGGCGCGGCCAGCGGGGTGGTCCTCGCGGACGGGCGGGAGGTCGCCGCGCCGGTGGTGCTCGGCGCCTGCGACCCGTACCGGCTGATGGAGCTGCTGCCCGACGGCGCGCTCCCGGCGCCGCTGGCCGACCGGATGGCGGCGGTCCGCCGACCCGGCACCACCCTCAAGCTCAACCTCGCGCTGACCGGCCTGCCCCGCTTCTCCTGCCTGCCCGGGGACGCCCCGAGCCCGTTCGGCTCGACCATCCACCTGCTGCCCGGCTCGGACTCGCTGACCGGCGGGGCCGGCGAGTCGCCGATGGCGGCGCTGCGCGCCATGTGGGCGGACGTCCGGGCGGGGCGGCTGCCCGAGGAGCCGACCATCGAGTGGTACCTGCACACCACCGTCGACGAGTCACTGTCGGACGGCCGGGGGCACCACTCCTCCGCGCTCTTCGTCCAGTCGGTGCCGTACGCCCCGGCCGGCACCACGTGGGACGAGGCGCTACCCGGCTACGTCGACCGCCTGATCGCGATCTGCGAGCGGTACGCCCCGGGCACCGGCGATTTGATCGCCGACGTCGTGCCCCTCCCACCGCCCGGCATCGAGGCGCACTTCGGCATCACCGGCGGGCACATCCACCACGTCGACAACACCGTCTCGTTCACCGACCGGATGCCGTACGCCACCGGCGTCGACGGCGTCTACGCGGGCAGCGCCGGCTGCCACCCGGCCGGCAGCGTCATCGGCGCCGCCGGCCACAACGCCGCCCGCCGCATCCTCACCGACCTGACCCCCTGACCCCCACCCCGCACGCCCCCCACGCCCCCCACGCCCCCGCGCGCCCCCCACGCCCCACGCCTCCACGCTGCGCGATCTTGCACTTTCGGCCGGCAGTTCGCCGCCTACGTCGCTTTTGTCGGGACGGCAAGTGCAAGATCGACGCGCCGCCGAGGACGCGGCGACGCGGCGACGCGGTACCGAGGACGCGGCGCGGCGCCGGGGATGCGTCGGGGAGGCGTCGGGGCGGGCGGCGGTCAGGGGGTGGGGGATTCGGCGCGGTGGGCGCGGATCTTGTGGCCGACGCTGGTGAGGCAGCGGCCGCTGCCCAGGTCGAACCTCCAGCCGTGCAGCTGGCAGGTGAGCTGGTCTCCGTCGACGATGCCGAACCGGGTCAGGTCGGCCTTCAGGTGCGGGCAGCGCCGCTGCACCACCCAGTCGCCGAGGGTGATGTCCTCGGCGTCGCTGGAGCGCTCGTGCTCGTCGTACCAGCCCTCGGCGTACTGGAGCCGCTCGGTGGAGAGGCACTTGAAGAACGCGTAGACGAACTCGTTGTACTGGCCGATGCGGGCCGCCGAGAAACGGCAGGAGAGGAAGAGGGAGTTGACCCAGTCCACCTCGCCGATGTGCAGCAGGTGCTCGATCAGCGCCCGCTCGGTACGGAACCGGTAGCGGACCTTCTCGTCGGCGTACGGGCGGACCTGCTTGCCCGGGAAGTCCACGACGATGGACTCGACGGTCTCCCCGTCGTACCCCACCAGGTCGAACCGGACGGGCCCGCCGACCCCCTTGGCCAGGTAGATCGACTCATCCAGCAGCGGCTCGACGCGGCGCTGCATCTCCTTGAGCACGTCCACGTCGGGGTGCCGCCAGGACGCCTTCTCGGCCTCGATGACCGGCCGCTTGCGCTCCCGCATCTCCTCCAGGTGCGCGACCTTGTTCGCGAAGAACTCCTCCACCGGCACCGGGTGGACGGTCTCGCAGCTCCCGGTGGTGATCTCGGCGACGCTGCCCGGGAGCAGCACGACGCCGTTGGTCCCGCCGACCTTCGCGTACTCGCTGAGGAAGACCGACTGGTCGGGGAAGATGTTGCCCTCGTCGCCGTGGATGTCGTTGAACTGCCACAGCTCGTCGTCGAGGAAGCAGGGCGGGCCGGCGATCGGGAAGACGTGGTCGGCCTTGAGGTCGTCGATGTAGCGCCAGGTGCGGTCGAACTGCCGGTCCCGCTTCTGCTTGCCGAACGCGGTCTTCGCCGCCTGCGGCAGCTCGTAGACCATCGGGTACCAGATCGCGCCGGAGAACTGGAGCATGTGCGCGTGCACGTGGCCCAGCTCGGCGAAGACGCTCAGGTCGGCGGGGCGGGCGTCGTTCTGGTTGAGCAACCGGACCCCGTCGTACTCCACCCAGAGCGAGGAGTCGCCGATCGGGCCGTCGGTCGGGCTGGTCAGCGCCTGGATCATGACCTTCAGGCCGCCGTCCAGCTCCACGACCTGCTCGTTCGGCGCCTTCAGGAACTTGGTGAAGCCCAGCTCCCGCAGCTCGTCCTCCATCTCGGAGGTGGGGAAGGCGGGCAGCAGCACGGTGGCGTCCTTCGACACGAAGCGCTTCAGGTGCGCCGCGTCGAAGTGGTCCCGGTGCAGGTGGGAGACGTAGAGGTAGTCGACGTCGCCGAGGGCCTCCCAGTCGAGCAGGGAATTGTCCGGGAACGGGAACCACGACGCGAAGTAGGCCGGGTTGACCCACGGGTCGCACAGGATGCTGCCCGCGGCCGTGTCGATCCGCATGCTGGCGTGCCCCGTACCGGTCACTCGCACCGCAGTTCCCCCTCAAAACGACAAACAAGGTGTACGTCAGAACGCTACCGGAGGGAGTCTGGCCCCCGCCCCGCGACGCCGGTAGAGGCGACCCGCCCCACCGCGAGGGGCCGGACGACCCGGCCGGCCGGGTGCGGCACCGGTGTCCCGTGCGCCGACCCGCCGGGCGCCGGGCCGACCGACTCCCGCCGAGCGGCCGGTCCCCCGCTCCGCGTCGCGGCCCCGAGCGTCGGAGGTCGTCCGCACGGGTCGTGTGTCGCCCTGTCAGGCCGGACCCAGCGCCGACCCCGGCACGGGGCGTGCCAGACTAACCGGAGATCCGATCGCGAGGGAAGGACCGACAGTGGCAGGAAGCGAGCCGGTAACGTCGCCAGACCAGCACAGGCCCGGGCACCGCAAGTCCGGGCGGATCGGCGCGGTGGTCTCCGCGCTGGCCCTGCTGGCGATGCTCTGCGGCAACCACGAGGGCAGGGTCGAGAACATCTGGCTGGTCGGCCTGGCCGTACTGCTGCTGGTCATCGTCATCGGCGACACCGTGCTGCGGCGCAACGGCCTGCGGTCCTGACCGCTCCCGGGCCGGCCGGCGTCGCACCGGTCCGCGCGCCGGCGGCGAACGCACGAGGGCCCGCCCCCGATCGGGGAGCGGGCCCTCGCCGTTCGCGGGTCAGCGCCCGAACAGGATGTCCTGCACGTCCTTGAGCGCGGCGTCGACCTCGGCCTCGAAGTAGCCGCCGGGCACCAGCGCGAAGCGCAGCGTGTCCAGGTCCTTCGGATTCACCGGCATCGGGTTGCGTCCCTGCATGCCGCCCAGCAGGGTGTCGAAGAACCGGTCGACCTGGTCGGGGTCGTAACCGCTGCCGAACCGGCGCACCTGGAAGCTGCGGCGGATCTGGTCGACGCGGTAGAGGTCGCTGCCGGGCGGACCCGCCATCGGCGGACCGACCATCGGCGGCGGACCGGCCATCGGCGGACCGGCCATCGGCGGGCCCGCCATCGGGGGCGGACCGGTCACCGGCGGGCCCGCGTTCGGCGGGCCGCCGAAGCCCTGCTGCGGCTGAGGGGGCGGCCCGGCCGGGCCGCGGCGCAGCTCACGCAGTTCCCGCTCGGGCATCCGGATCTCGGCGGTCATGTCGGCACGGGCACGCCGACCGGCCTCGAAACCGTCGAAACGCGGCTCGTCGCCGTATCCGTCGGGAGCGTCGCCGTACCTGCCCGGCCCGTCGCCGTAGCCGCCGGGACCACCTGGGCCACCGGGGCGGGCGGGGGCGCCGGGGCCTCCCGGGCCACCGGGGCGGGCGGGACCGCCGGGACCGCCCGGACCGTCGCCGTACATGCCCGGGCCGTCGCCGTAGTCGCCGTGCCGGCCGGGACCGTCGCCGTAGCCGCCGGGGCCGTCACCATAGCCGGGGCCGTCACCGTAGCCGCCAGGGCCGTCACCGTAGCCGCCCGGGCCCGCGGGCAGGCCACGCGGCGGCGGGGCGCCGTGCCCGACCGGGCCGCCCGGTCCCATCGGGCCGGGACCGCCGGGGCCGCGGGGCGGCTCGTAACCGCCCCGGGGGGCGTCGTACCCGCCGGTGAAGGCGCCGGTGGGCTCGTCGTAGCGGCCGTAGCGGTCGGCGGGCGGGCCGGCCTGCGCCGGCATCGGCCGGGGCGGCATCGGCTGCGGCACGGGCGACATGCCGCGCTCGTCGCGCACGGGCGGGCCCATCCGGTCGGGCGGGCCCAGGCGGTCGGCGTCGCGGGGATCGCCGCCTCGGCCACCCGCGCCGCCGCGCTCCTCCAGCTCGGCCAGCTGCCGCTCGACCCGATCCAGGTGCAGGTCGACCTGCCACTCGTCGTAGCCGTTGAAGCGGACCCGGAAGACGACGTCGTGGACCTCCTGGGAGGCGACGGGGGCGCCGACCGGCTGACCGTCGAGCGTGGCCTCGACCCGGTCCAGGAACGCGTCGACCTCGTCGACCTTGTATCCCCGGCGGAGCGCCTTACGCCGGAAACGCTGACCCTGACTCGCCACTATGTCTCCTGGTCTCGTTCGCTACGCCCGGTCACGCCTTCTCCCCGGCCCGGTCGGTGTCGCTGTCACTGTCCTCGGCGGCGGCGAGCTGCCCACACGCTCCGTCGATCTCGCGACCCCGGGTGTCCCGCACCGTGGTCGACACCCCGGCCTCGCGCAGCCGCCGGACGAACTCGCGCTCGACCGGCTTCGGGCTGGCGTCCCAGCGGCTGCCCGGAGTGGGATTGAGCGGAATGAGATTCACGTGGGCCAGCTTCCCGGCGAGCAGCCGCCCGAGCAGATCGGCTCTCCACGGCTGGTCGTTCACGTCCTTGATCATCGCGTACTCGATCGACACGCGACGACCCGTCCGGGCCGCGTAGTCCCACGCCGCGTCCAGCACCTCGGACACCTTCCAGCGCTGGTTGACCGGCACGAGTTCGTCGCGCAGCTCATCATCGGGGGCGTGCAGCGACAACGCAAGGGTCACCGAGAGGTCTTCGCTGGCCAGTCGCCGCATGGCCGGGACCAGCCCGACCGTGGAGACCGTGATGTGGCGCTGGGACAGGCCGAGCCCCTCGGGCGCCGGCGCGACCAGCCGCCGGATCGCCCCGATCACCCGGGAGTAGTTGGCCAACGGCTCGCCCATGCCCATGAAGACCACGTGCGACAGGCGCGGCGGCGAGCCCGCCACCGCGCCGGAGGCGGCCACGCCGGCCAGGTAGACCGCCTGGTCCACGATCTCGGCGGTGGAGAGGTTACGGGTCAGCCCGGCCTGGCCGGTGGCGCAGAACGGGCACGCCATGCCGCAGCCGGCCTGGCTGGAGATGCAGACCGTGATCCGGTCCGGGTAGCCCATCAGGACGCTCTCCACGAGGGAGCCGTCGTGCAGCCGCCAGAGCGCCTTGCGGGTGGCGCCGTCGTCGCAGGCCAGCTCGCGGACCGGGGTGAGCAGCCGGGGCAGGAGCCGGTCGGCGAGCTTCTCCCGCGTGGCGGCCGGCAGGTCGGTCATCTGTCCCGGGTCGCGCACGAGGCGACCGAAGTAGTGGGTGGAGACCTGCTTGGCGCGGAACGCCGGCTCCCCCAGCTCGGTGACCAGGGCGCGGCGCCCGGCGAGGTCGAGGTCGGCGAGGTGACGGGGAGGCATCGCGGGCCGCCGCCCGGGGGCGTCGGGGTCTGCGGGGATCAGGGGCAGGCTCGTCATGGCGCGTCCAGTCTGTCACGCCGGACTGCCGACACACCCGTCCGGAGGTGCCGAATCGCCCCCCGCCGCCCGGGCGGGACCGCTGACGACGGGTGATTCACGACTCACTCCAGCACCGGGACGAAGACCGCCAGGAGCAGGTACGCGGTCGGCAGCGCGAAGAGGATCGAGTCGAGCCGGTCCATCAGACCGCCGTGCCCGGGGAGCAGATTGCTCATGTCCTTGACCCCGAGATCCCGCTTGATCATCGATTCGGCCAGGTCGCCGAGGACGGCGGCGACGGAGAGTGCCACCCCGAAGAGCGCGCCCCACCACGGGGCCACGTCGAGGAGCAGCCAGAGCAGCAACGCGCTGCCCAGCGCCGCGGCGGCGACCGAGCCGGCGAAGCCCTCCCAGGACTTCTTCGGGCTCACAGAGGGGGCCATCGGGTGCTTGCCGAAGTTCACGCCGGCCGCGTACCCGCCGGTGTCGGAGAGGACGACCGCGGCCAGGGTCACCAGCACCCGCAGGTGGCCGTCCTGCGGCACCGCCGCCAGCAGCGCGGCGAACCCGCCGAGGAACGGCACGTACACGGCGATGAGGGTGGCGGCCGTCAGGTCCCGTTGGAAGCCGCCCGGACCGTCGCCGAGCCGCCAGACCATCGTGCCCAGCACCGTGACCAGCAGGCCGAGGCTCAGCGCGTCGGGGCCGGCGAACCAGGCCAGCCCGACCGTGAGCACCCCGCCGGCGGCCAGCGGCACCAGCGGTGGGTGCGCGCCGCTGCGCCGTACCGCGCGGGTCATCTCCCAGATGCCGATGCCGACCGCCCCGGCCACCACCACCAGGAACGCCGACCGGTAGAAGAAGAGTGGCACCACGATCAGGGCGCCGAGGCCCACGCCGACGGCGATGGCGGCGGGCAGGTTGCGCCCGGCCCGGCTCGGGACGGGCTGCTGGGTCGGTGGCCGGTCCAGCCCGGCCCGGCGCCGGCCGCGCTGCCGCCGGCCCGGGGGCGGCGCGGGCTCCGACTCCGGTTCCACGTCCCGCACGGGCGCGAACTGCGCGGTCGCGTACTCGGAGTCGTCGGGACGGTCGTGGTGGCCGTTCGGCGAGGCCGGACCGCCGCCCGCCGCGTCGGCGTACGCCAGAGGGTGTTCCGGTGCCTCGGCGTACGTCTCAGGGGCCACGGCGGCACCGCGGCGCCACGGGCCGGGCTCGATCTCGGGCTCAGGCCAGGGCAGGGCGGGCGCGGAGGCGTCGGGGCGGTCCCAGCCGCGGGGCTCGGCGCTGCCGTGGGGATCGAGGTGGGCCATCACGCACCGAGCGGGACCGGTACGAGATCCACCAGATGACGCACAACCACAACCATTCCCCTACCGCGCGACTGTTCCGTCCGGTCGACCCGCCCGACGGCCGGCCGATTCCCACCGTTCACCCCAGGGTGGCCGGGAATCCTGCCGAGCCTACTGCACCCACCGCTCCCGCACGTCGGACCGGCCCCGCGCCCGCCTCCGGACGACGACGGCACCGGTCCCCGCCGTCCGGGAGCGGGCGGCGGGTACCGGTGCCACGATGCCGTCGTCGCCGGTCGATGCCGGCGTGCGGCTCACACCTCGAGGAGTTCGTTCTCCTTGTGCTTGACCAGGTCGTCCACGGCGGCGGCGAAGCGCTGGGTCAGGTCGTCGAGTTCCTTCTCGGCGCGCCGGCCCTCGTCCTCGCCGACCTCGCCGTCCTTGACGAGCCGGTCCAGCTCCTCCTTGCCCTTGCGGCGGATGTTGCGGATGGCCACCTTGGCCTCCTCACCCTTGTGCCGGGCAACCTTGATCATTTCCCGGCGGCGTTCCTCGGTCATCTGCGGGAGCAGGATGCGCAGCTGGTTGCCCTCGTTGTTCGGGTTCACGCCGAGGTCGGAGTCGCGGATCGCCTTCTCCATGGCGTTGATCTGCGAGTTGTCGTACGGCTTGATGATCACCATGCGCGGCTCCGGAACCCCGATGGAGGCCATCTGGGGCAGCGGCGTGGGGCTGCCGTAGTAGTCGATGCTGATCTTCGAGAACATTGCGGCGTTGGCGCGACCGGTGCGGATCGCGCCGAACTCCTCCTTGGCGTGCTCGATGGCACGCTCCATCTTTTCCTCGGCCTCGAGGAGGGTGTCGTCGATCACCGGTCTCCTCGCCTCCTTCTGTGCTCGTCGTGGGCTTGTCGTCTCGGAGGGACCGCTGAGGTCGGGTCGTGCGACCGCTCAGGCGGTGATCAGGGTGCCGATCTTGTCGCCACCCACGGCCCGGATGATGGTGTCGTCGCCCTGCGCACCGAAGACCAGCATCGGCAGGCCGTTCTCCATGCACAGGCTGAACGCGGCGGCGTCGGCGACCCGAAGGTTACGCCGCAGCACCTCGGAGAAGGTGATCGAGTCGAACTTGCTCGCGGTCGGGTCGACCCGCGGATCGGCGGTGTAGACGCCGTCCACGCCGTTCTTGCTCATCAGCACCACGTCGGCGCGGATCTCCAGGGCCCGCTGGGCGGCCACCGTGTCGGTGGAGAAGTACGGCATGCCGGCGCCCGCGCCGAAGATCACCACGCGCCCCTTCTCCAGGTGCCGGATGGCGCGCAGCGGGATGTACGGCTCGGCGACCTGGGCCATCGTGATCGCGCTCTGCACGCGCGTCTCGATGCCCTCCTTCTCCAGGAAGTCCTGCAGAGCGAGGCAGTTCATCACGGTGCCGAGCATGCCCATGTAGTCCGCCCGGGCCCGGTCCATGCCACGCTTCTGCAGCTCGGCGCCCCGGAAGAAGTTGCCGCCGCCGACCACCACCGACACCTGCACGCCGCGGCGCACGACGGTGGCGATCTGTCGGGCGATGGCCTGCACGACGTCCGGGTCCACGCCGATCGCGCCCCCGCCGAACACCTCGCCGGAGAGCTTCAGCACCACCCGGCGGGCCCGGCCGGGGGGCGGCGCCGTCGGATCGTCCGCCGCCAGACTCCGGTCATCCACAACCTGCGTCATCCACCCCGTCCTTCCCCATGCGTACGCCCCGTACGCCCGTACCCGCGAAACTGCCGTAGCCGACCCTATGTGACGAGGAGGCCGCGGTGCCTGTCACGTACACCGGCGGCCTCCTCGTCGACGTTCCCTGCCCGTGGGCGCGCCAGGCGCCCCGGGGCGGCTCAGGCCTGGCCGACCTCGAACCGCACGAAGCCGGTGACCTCGATGCCGGCCTCGGCCAGCAGCTGCTTCACCGTCTTCTTGTTGTCGGCGACCGACGCCTGCTCGAGCAGGACGTAGTCCTTGAAGAACGCGTTCACCCGGCCCTCGACGATCTTCGGCAGGGCAGCCTCGGGCTTGTTCTCCTCGCGGGCGGTCTGCTCGGCGATGCGCCGCTCGGACTCGACGACGTCGGCCGGCACCTCGTCACGGGTGAGGTACTTCGGCCGCATCGCGGCGATCTGCATCGCGACGCCACGGGCGTCCGAGTCGGACGCCTCGTCGCCGGCCTTACCGGCGTACTGCACCAGCACGCCGACCGCCGGGGGCAGGTCCTGGCTCTTGCGGTGCAGGTAGACGGCGGTGGTGCCGTCGAGCTTGGCGAACCGGTTGAGGACGAGCTTCTCGCCGATCTTGGCGGACTGCTCCTGCACCACGTCGGCGACGGTCTTGCCGTCCAGCTCGGTGGCGAGCAGCTCCTCGGCGGTGCCGACGCCGCTGCGCTCGCCGTGCTCGACCAGCCGCTGGGCCAGCTCGATGAAGGCGTCGGTCTTGGCGACGAAGTCCGTCTCGCAGTTGAGCTCGAGCAGCGCCTGGCCGGAGTGGGCGATCAGACCGTTGGCGGCCGTACGGCCGGCCCGCTTGCCGACGTCCTTGGCGCCCTTGACGCGCAGGATCTCGACGGCCTTGTCGAAGTCGCCCTCGGCCTCGGTCAACGCCTTCTTGCAGTCCATCATGCCGGCGCCGGTGAGGTCGCGGAGCTTCTTGACGTCCGCGGCGGTGAAGTTGGACATGGCTCTCTCTTCGGTATTGAGACTGCGGGTGGTTGGTCCTGTTTCCGTTACCCGGGTCCGGGCGCGGGCCCGGCGTACCCGCCGCTCCCCGCCGTCCGACAGAACGAACGGCGGGGAAGCGGCGACGCGGTCACTCCGCGGCGGCGACCGCCGGCTGCTCGGTCGGCTGGGCCGGCTCGGTGGACTGAGCCTGCTCGGCCGGCTGGGCGGGCTGGGCCTGCTCGGTCGGCTGGGCGGGCTGGGCCTGCTCGGTCGACTGGGCGGGCTCGTCGGCCTTCTTCGGCTCCTCGAGCAGCTCGCGCTCCCACTCGGCCAGCGGCTCGTCCGAGGCCACGCCCGGCTCCGGCTTCTCGTCGGTGCCCCGACGACGGCCGGAACGGGCGATCAGGCCGTCGGCGACGGCGGCGGCCACGACCCGGGTCAGCAGCTCGGCCGAGCGGATCGCGTCGTCGTTGCCCGGGATCGGGAAGTCGACCTCGTCGGGGTCGCAGTTGGTGTCGAGCACCGCGATCACCGGGATGCCCAGCTTGCGGGCCTCGTCGACGGCGATGTGCTCCTTCTTGGTGTCGACCACCCAGATCGCGGCCGGGAGCTTCTGCATGTCCCGCAGACCGCCGAGGGTACGGGTCAGCTTGATCTTCTCGCGGGAGAGCTGCAGGGTCTCCTTCTTGGTGTAGCCGGCGGCGGTGCCGCTCAGGTCACCCAGGGCCTCCAGCTCCTTCATCCGCTGCAGCCGCTTGTAGACCGTCTGGAAGTTGGTCAGCATGCCACCGAGCCAGCGGTGGTTGACGTACGGCTGGCCGACCCGGGTCGCCTGCTCGGCGATGGCCTCCTGGGCCTGCTTCTTGGTGCCGACGAAGAGGATGCTGCCACCCTCGGCGACGGTCCCGCGCACGAACTCGAAGGCCTTCTCGATGTAGTCGAGGGTCTGGCGCAGGTCGATGATGTAGATACCGTTGCGCTCGGTGAAGATGAAGCGCTTCATCTTCGGGTTCCAGCGCCGGGTCTGGTGCCCGAAGTGGACACCGCTCTCCAGCAGCTGACGCATGGTCACGACGGCCATGGTGGGGTACTCCTCGTGGTCCCTGGTTGTCCCGCCCGGCCAGGCGGCCGGGCGTCCTGGCGCCCGGTCGGCGGCCATGGCGGGCCCGACCAAGATCGGGACCAGGGAGACCGTCGCCCCACGACGACTCGTGGAGAGGGCGCGCGAGGTCGACCGCGCGAGGCGGTCGCCAGTCGACCAGTGTACGCCCCTCCCCCGCCGCCGACGCCGCGGGTGCGAGAAGGGGCCGAATCCCCCATTTCGGGCGCCCGCCTCCGCTCATCCCCGGCCACCGAGCGGGCACGCCCGGTACGCTCGGCCAGCGCCACGTCGGCGAGAGCCCGCCGCGTCCGCGAGAGCCCGCGCCGCGTCCGCGAGAGCCCGCCCTGCCGCGGGCCGGCCCGCGGCAGGGCGGAGGGCGGAGGGCTCAGCCGACCGCGAGGGCGGCCGCCAGGAAGAGCACCAGGCCGACGGTCAGGTAGGCCGTCGGCGGACGCAGCCAGCCCCGGCTCCCCTCCGCCAGCGAGAGCCCGCCGGTGCGCAGCCCGTAGAGGCCGATCGCGAAGATCGGCAGGCCGCACACCAGGAAGATCCCCACCACGACGTCGGCCGCCGGGACCGGGTCGCCGGTCACGCCGCTCAGCAGCACCCGGAACGCCGGCACCTCGAAGACCAGCACCAACAGGGTGAAGAGCGCGGCCAGCGCCGGCCGTCGGGTGCGGTACACCCCGTCGCCGCCGGGCCCGCCCGGGTGCGGGACGACCACCGACGGGTACGCCGGCAGCTCGCCGGGCGGAAGGTCGGCGCGGGGCGCGATCGGCGGCATCGGCCCGGTCGGCACGTCCAGCGGGTGCGGCATCCCCGCCGCCCGGGCGGGCTCGACGACCGGTGCCGGCGCCGGGTCGGCGGCGGCCTCGGCCGGCCGGTTGGGTCCGACGATCGGATAACCGCCCAGCGGGGCCGGGCGGGCCGGCTCCGTCGACCGCTCGACGGGACCCGCGCCGGCCAGGGCGTCGGCCGCCGACGTCGACACCGCGTCGCGGGCCTCCCTCGACTCCCGGGCGGCACGCCGGCCGGGGCGGTCGGCGGGCAGCTCCCCGGAGACGTCCGGGTCGGCCTCGGCCCGTCGCGAGCGGCTCGTCCGGTATCCCTCGGTCTCCGCCCGGCTCTCCCCGTACGACGGGGCAGCGCCGAAACGCCCCGGGTCGCCCTCGCCGTACCTCGCCGACTCCGACTCGGCGCCGGCGAAGCGGCCGGAGGTCTCGGCGCCGGCGAAGCGGGCGGGGTCCTCGGGGCTGGCGAAGCGGCCGGGGTCGGAGGCGGTGACCGCGAAGCGGCCGGAGTCCTCCGGGCTGGCGAAGCGACCCCGCTCGACGTCCCCGGCGCCGAGGCCGCCGGAGCCGGGCTCGACCGCGCCGAAGCGCCCCGAGTCCGGCTCGACCGCGCGGAAGCGCCCCGAGTCCGGCTCCGTCGACGCGCCGAAGCGTCCCCGTTCACCGCGCGGGATCGCCGCGAGCTCGCCGTAGCGGTCGTCCTCCGCGGGACGGCGCTGCTCGGGGGTGTTCAGGTCGCCGTCCCGGTACCGGGCCTCGGCCGGGCCGCGCCACTCCGCCTCCCCGTAGCCGCGCTCCCGGTCGCGGTCGCGGTCCCGGTCGGCGTGCCAGCGCGACTCCTGATCTTCGCCAAAGTTCCGTCGTCCGTCCACGCCGGCACCGTATGCGACCGACTCGGCGGACGCCATTCGCCCCCGGCGGCGACCACGCCCCGGTCGCCCGGGTCACCGCGATCGCACGAGGGGTGACGGTGCGGCACCGCCCGGGTACGCCGCCGGCGATCCGCCTAACACGGTCCGGGCATGATCGTCCGCCCGTCCACAGTGGCTCCGCCGTCCACAGGACGGCGGGGCCGGGACGGCGAGACGCCGTCCCGGTCGGGCACCGTGCCGGACATGACGAAACGGAACCAGGCGGTCGGCGCGTACGGCGAGCGCTGCGCGGTCCGGCACCTGATCGGGGCGGGCCTGCGCCCCGTCGCCCGGAACTGGCGCTGCCGGGCGGGAGAGATCGACATCATCGCCTGGGACGGGCCGGTGCTCGCCTTCTGCGAGGTGAAGACCCGCCGCACGGACGGCTTCGGTCCCCCGGCCGAGGCGGTCGTGCCCACCAAGGCCCGTCGGTTGCGCGGCCTCGCCGCCCGATGGCTCGCCGACACCGGCACCACCGCCGACGAGGTGCGCTTCGACGTCATCTCGGTACTCCTCACCGGCGCCGGCCCCGCCCGGGTCGAGCACCTCAAGGGCGCGTTCTGAGATGGGTCGGCGCGACGGGGCGCGGTCCCGCGCCGAGGGCTCGGCGGTGACGCCGTGAGCTACGCCAAGGTGCTCTGCGTGGGCCTGGTCGGCGTCACCGGGCACCTGGTGGAGGTGGAGGCCGACCTGGCCGCGGGCCTGCCGGCGGTGGTCATCTCGGGGCTGCCCGACACCGCCCTGCACGAGGCGCGGGACCGGGTCCGCGCGGCCGTGGTCAACTCCGGTCAGCGGTGGCCCAACCGGCGGATCACCCTCAACCTGCTCCCGGCCGACCTGCCCAAGTTCGGCTCCGCGTTCGATCTGGCGATCGCGGCGGCCCTGCTCGGCGGCTCCGGGGAGCTGCCGCTGCTGCCGCTGGAACACGTCGTGGTGCTGGGCGAGCTGGGCCTCGACGGCACCGTCCGGCCGGTGCGCGGCGTGCTGCCGATGGTCGCCGCGGCCGCCCGGGCCGGCGTCGGCAAGGTCATCGTCCCGGCGGGCAACGCCGCCGAGGCGGCGGTCGTCCCCGGGGTCCGCGTCCGGGCGGTCGACACGCTGCACCGGCTGGTCAGCTTCGTTCGCGACGGCTCCCCCCTGATCGAACCGGAGTCGGACGACCCACCGCCGGGCGGCGGCGGGCCCGACCTGGCCGACGTCGCCGGGCAGGGGCTGGGCCGCAGGGCGCTGGAGGTGGCCGCGGCCGGCGGGCACCATCTGGCGCTGGTCGGGCCGCCGGGTGCCGGCAAGACCATGCTCGCCGAACGCCTCCCGTCGATCCTGCCGGAGCTGGACGACGAGGCCGCGCTGGAGGTCACCGCACTGCACTCGATCGCCGGGCTGCTTGCGCCGGGCGGCCGGCTGCTGCGCCGCCCGCCGTTCCAGGCACCGCACCACACGGCGACGGTGCCGTCGCTGGTCGGCGGGGGTTCGGGGCTGGCCCGTCCCGGCGCGATCTCCCTCGCCCACCGGGGAGTGCTCTTCCTCGACGAGGCGCCCGAGTTCAGCAGGGGCGCGCTGGAGGCGCTGCGCCAGCCGCTGGAGAACGGCCGGGTCCGGTTGGTCCGTAGCGGAGGCGGCGCCGAGTACCCGGCCCGTACGCAACTGGTGCTGGCGGCCAATCCGTGCCCGTGCGCCCGGCCGGCCGGGGACGCGTACTGCGAGTGCCCGCCGCAGGCCCGCCGGCGCTACCTCAGTCGGCTCTCCGGGCCGTTGCTGGACCGGATCGACGTGCAGGTGAAGCTGCCGCCCCTCCGGGCCGCCGAGCTGATGGAGACCACCGTCGAGAGCGAGGCCTCCGTCACCGTCGCCGCGCGGGTGGCGGCGGCCCGCCGGGCGGCGTCCGCGCGCTGGACGGCGCTCGGCCTCCGGCTCAACGCCGAGATACCCGGCCCTCACCTGCGCCGCCCACCCTGGCGGCTGCCCGGGCCGGACACCGCCGAGCTGCGGGCCCGGCTCGACTCGGGGTCGCTGTCGGCCCGCGGCTTCGACCGCACCATCCGGCTCGCCTGGACGATCGCGGACCTGGACGGTCGGGACCGCCCGGACCGGGAGGACGTCCGGGAGGCCATCCAACTGAGGACGGGGGATGCGACGTGAGCACCGACGAGGAGACACTGGCCCGGGTGGCGCTGACCTGGCTCACCGAGCCGGGCACCCGCTCGGTGCACCGGCTGGTCGACCGGCTCGGCCCGGTGGCGGCGCTCGACCTGCTGCTCGACGGGGGCGCGCCGGAGGAGACGCTGCGCAACACCGTCGCGGCCCGTCGCGCGGCCGGCGACGCCAGGGCCGTGGCGGCGGAGGCGCTGGTCCGCTCGGACCGGCTCGGCGCCCGGATCGTCGTCCCCGGCGACGACGAGTGGCCCGTCCGGGTCGAGGACCTGCGCCGGCTCCGGCTGCCCGACGCCTACCGACGCGTCGACGTCGAGACCGCTCCTCCGCTCTGCTTCTGGGTGCGCGGCTCCTGGCCGCTCGGGGAGGCGTTCGACCGCTCCGTCGCGGTCGTCGGTGCCCGGGCGGCCACCGGGTACGGCACCCACGTCGCCACGGAACTCGGCTACGGGCTGGCCGACCGGGGCTGGACCGTCGTCTCGGGCGGCGCCTTCGGCATCGACGCCGCCGCCCACCGGGGCGCGCTCAACGCCGGCGGCGTCACCGTGGCCGTGCTCGCCTGCGGCGTGGACCGCCCGTACCCGATGGGGAACGCGGCGCTGTTCGACCGGATCGCCGACACCGGGCTGCTGGTCAGCGAGTGGATGCCCGGGGCGGATCCGCTTCGACCCCGGTTCCTCATCCGCAACCGGGTGATCGCTGCGGGCACCGTCGGCACCGTGCTGGTGGAGGCCGCCGCGCGCAGCGGCGCCACGCAGACCACCCATCGGGCGCTCGCCCTGCGCAGGCCCGGCATGGTGGTGCCCGGCCCCGTCACCTCGGCGATGTCCGTCGGCGCCCACGAGACGCTGCGGGAGCACCCACACGCCCGGCTCGTCACCGGGGTAGCGCAGGTGCTGGAGGAGGTCGGGCGGATCGGCGACCTTGCGCCCGTGCCCCGCGGCCCGCAGCGGCCGGCCGACCTGCTCGACGACGACGCCCGGGCCGTCGTCGAGGCGATGCCGCGCCGGGGCGCGGTCGGCGCGGACGTCCTCGCCGCGCGCGCCGGCGTGCCTGTCCGTACCGCGTTGCGCAAGCTGTCGATGCTGGAGGAGTTGGCCCTGGTGACCCGTCGCGACGACGGGTACGCCCTCACGCCGTCGGCCACCGCGAGCGCGCCCGCCCCGCGCCCGGCGCCCCCGGGTGCACCATGAACCCGGTCAGTCGCCCTCGAAGCGGATCTCCATCTCACGGTCCTGTCGGCAGCGCCGAGCCAACCGGTCCAGCCGGCGCACGTGTGTCATCTCCGGCGTCGACCGGGCCACCTCGGCGAGGCAGCGCAGCTCGGCGAGGAGCTGCGGCGCCTGGCCGGCCGACACCACCAGCTCCCCGACCGGGTCCACCCGGTCGAGTAGCGGGGTGCGCCCGGTGCCGCGGACCCGGCCGACGAGACCCAGCAGGACCTCGTCGGGATCGGGCAGCACCTCGGCCGGCACCACCCGGCGCCCGCCGGAGCCCGACGCCACCGCCCGGTAGAGGACGACGTCAACCCCCATGCCCGGTCCCCCTTCGTCGAGCCCGGTCCGTCGCCGAGCGAGCACGACCGGAGCCGACCCCCGCCGGTACCACCAGTCTGCTCGCCACGGTGGCCGCAAGCCATCACCCGCGCACATGCCGGAACAACGCACACCTGCACCAGCGATCCGGGGCCCGGGCGGGCGTCGTCGTCGCCTACGGCCGACGCCCGGGACACACCGCCCGCGGGTCGCCACCGTCCCGGCCGGCCGGCAGACCCCGGTAGGCCCGCCGACGCCACCGGTCGCCCCTGGGCCGGTCGCCCCTCGGCCGGTCGTCCAGAGGCCCGGCGGCCCGCCGGTGGCCCTGGGCCGGTCGCCCACGAGCCCGGCGGCCCGCCGGTGCCACCGGTCGGCCGTAGGCTGGTGCCGTGCGGCCCGAGGACCCGCCGTCCGCCGCCGCCGAGACCGCGAGCCGCCCGGTCCGCTCGTCGGCCGCCCGGTGGCAGGGGTTCGGGGAGCCGCACGCGACCGTGGTGGGGAGCGAGGGAGTCGCGATGAGTCGGGAGTCGAACGGCACCCGCTCGACCCATGCGGCGCTCCCGTCGGAGATGCGCGAGGCGGTGGACGACTTCGCCGGCCACCTGGCCGGAGTGCGCAACCGGTCGGCACACACGGTTCGCGCGTACGTCGGCGACGTGGTGTCGCTCTTGGATCATGCCCACCGGATGGGCTGCGCCGAACTGGCGGAGCTGGACCTCACCGTGCTGCGCAGTTGGCTGGCGAAGCAGCGGACGATGGGTGCCGCACGGACGTCGCTCGCCCGGCGGGCGGCTTCGGCGCGGACGTTCAGCGCGTGGGCGCACCGCTGCGGCCTGCTCCCCGCCGACGTGGCCGGCGCCCTCTCCAGCCCACGCGCCCACCGCGACCTGCCGACCGTGCTCCGCGCCGACCAGGCGGCGGCCCTGGTGGAGGCGCCGGGCCGGCACGCCCCGGACGAGGCCCCGCCACCGGTCGAGGGCGACGCCCGACCGACCGCACCGACCGGGGCCGCCCCGCGAACCGACCCACCCGTCGAGGCCGCCTCCCCACCCGGCGAGGACGGTGCCCGACGGGCCGCACCGGCCGGGGCCACGCCCAGGTCACCCACGGAGGACGATTCCCGAGCGAACTCCCCGGGAGCGCCGGAGCAGCCTCCCCAGGCGCCGGACGAGGCCGCCGCGGTGCTGCTGCGGGACCGCGCGCTGCTGGAGCTGCTATACGGCACGGGGGTGCGGATCAGCGAGGCATGCGGCCTCGACGTCGCCGACGTCGACCACGCGCGACGGGTCGTACGCGTGCTCGGCAAGGGCGGCCGGGAACGCGCCGTGCCGTACGGGGTGCCGGCGCAGCGGGCACTCGACGAGTGGCTACGCCACGGGCGACCGGTGCTGGCCGCCCCGCACTCGCGTGAGGCGCTGCTGCTCGGCGCGCGCGGCGGACGGCTCAACCCGACGACGGCCCGACGGATCGTCGGCGGATACGCCGAGGCCGCCGGCCTGCCCCCGATCAGCCCGCACGGGCTGCGGCACTCGGCGGCGACCCACCTGCTGGAGGGCGGCGCGGACCTGCGGGCGGTGCAGGAACTACTCGGGCACTCCTCCCTGGCCAGCACCCAGATCTACACGCACGTCTCGGTGGAGCGCCTCCGCGCCGCCTACCGCCAGGCCCACCCGCGCGCCTGACCCCGCCGCCGGCCGCCGCCCGGGCGATCCCCGGCCGCCGCCCGGGCGATCCCCGGCCGCCGCCCGGGCGATCTCCGGCTGTCACAACTCCCCCCGGAGCCGGCCGGGAGCGAACGCCCGGCCGGAAGCACACCGCCTCCGGACCACCGGGCCGGGAACGCACCGCCCCCGGACCCACCCGGGCGAGAACGCACCGGCCCCCGGACCACCCGGCCCGGAACGCACCGCCCCGGACCACCCGGCCGTCGGCCCCGACACCGACGCCCTGCGTTCAGCCCCGGCGCGGCGACGAGCCCGGACCGTCCGCGCCCGAGCCCCGGAGCACGACCTGCGGCTGCCGCCCGAGTTCCAGGCACATTCGCACGTCGTCGTAGCGCTCGTCGCCCACCTCGACGACGTTCGGCAGCCGACCCCACTCGCGGAAGCCGAGGCGCTCGTAGAGCTCGACGGCGCCGTGGTCGTTGCCGCGTACGGCCAGCGCGAGGGTCTCGATTCCGGCTTTGCGGGCGTCATCGACCAGCGCGCCGGTGACGAGCCGGCCGATTCCGTGGCCACGGGCGGCGGGATGCGCACTGACCTTCTCCAGATCGGCGTAGTGCGTGAAGACCGGCTTGGGGCCGCGCCGCCACATCCCGGTGCCCACCACCCGGGCGTCGAGCACGGCGAGGACCAGCGCGGCGTCGCCCGCCTCGACCAGGCCGAGCGCCGTGTCCAGCCAGGCGTCGGTTTCGGCGCGGCCCGGCGGGGGCGCGTACCCGGTCGCGCCACCCCGCTCGGCCACCGCGTGCAGCACCCGGTGCACGTCGGCGCGCAGTTGCCGGTCGGCGGCGGTGGGCCAGCGCAGTTCGACGTCCATGACCAGCGATTCTCCGGGATCGAGCACGATCGGACGGCGCGACACCCGGCGACGGCGCGCCCCAGGGCCCCCGTCACGGGGAGGGCCCGCCGGTCCGTACCCGTCGCGACGGGTACGGGGCATCGACCGGTCGCTACGATCATGGGGTGAGCGTCCCGCAGCCGCCAGAGCCGATCGCGGCAGCCCGCCTGCTCTTCTCACTCGACCCGGCGGTCAGCCACCTGAACCACGGCTCGTTCGGCGCGGTACCGATCGTCGTGCAGCGCGCCCAGCAACGGCTGCGCGACGAGATGGAGTCCAATCCGCTGCGCTTCTTCACGCAGGGCCTGGTCGACCGGATCACCCACACCCGCCGCCACCTGGCCGGCTTCCTGGGCGCCGACCCGGACGGCACCGCCCTGGTCCCGAACGCCACCACCGGCGTGGCGGTGGTGCTCCAGTCACTCGGCCTGCGCCCCGGCGAGGAGGTGCTCACCACCGACCACGGCTACGGCGCGGTGGGCCTCTCCATCGCCCGGGAGTGCCGGCGCACCGGGGCGGTCACCCGGGCACTGCCGGTCCCGTTGGCGGCCACCGACGAGGACGTGGTCCAGCTCGTCCGCGCCGGGCTGCGCCCCGGCCGGACCCGGCTGCTGGTCGTGGACCAGCTCACCTCCGCCACCGCCCGGCTCCTCCCCGTCGCCGCGATCGTCGGCGTGGCCCGGGAACTCGGCATCCCCGTCCTCGTGGACGCCGCGCACGCCCCGGGCATGCTCCCGACGACCGTGGCTTCCATCGGCGCCGACTTCTGGGTGGGCAACCTGCACAAGTGGGCGTACGCGCCACGCGGCACCGCCGTGCTGGTGGTCGCCCCGCCATGGCGGGAGCGGATCGAGCCGCTCGTCGTCTCCTGGGAGCAGGAGTCCGGGTTCCCCGGCCGGGTCGAGTGGGCGGCGACACAGGACTACACCGGCTGGCTGGCCTCGCCGGTGGGTCTGTACACGCTGCGCGGCCTCGGCACCGACCGGGTACGCGGACACAACGCCGCGCTGGTGGCGTACGGCCAGCGGGTGCTGGGGGACGCGCTCGGGGTGGCCCCCGTCGACCTGCCCGACCCCGGCGGGCCCGGGGTCGCCATGCGGATCGTCCCGCTGCCGCCGGGCGTGGCGACCAGCCTCGACGCCGCGCGGGCGCTACGGCAACGGATCGCCGAGCGGCTCGCCGCCGAGGTCGCGGTCATGGCCTGGGACGGGCGGGGCTGGCTGCGGCTCTGCGCCCAGGTCTACAACACCCCCGACGAGTACGAGCGGCTCTCGGTGCGGCTGCCCCCGCTGCTGGCGCAGCGCTGAGACGCCGGGCAGGGCACCTTTCCCGGCTCCCGACCCGGCGCCGCGCTTCCCGGAGTCGCCGAGGGGCGGGCGAACCACCTCGGGCGCTCGGCAGGGCGATCGGCTCCAGGTCGACGCCGTCGGGCGGCAGCAGCCGCACCGGCCCGAGGCCGAGCAGCGCCAACGGGTCCAGGTAGGCCGCGCCGCGCCGCAGCCCCCAGTGCAGGCAGGCGGGACGGGGGCAGCCCGGGTGCCCCGCGAGCAGGGCCCCCAACGGTGCGCCCGCGGCCAGTCGGTCGCCGGGGCGGACCGCCGGCGACACCGGCTCGTGGGTGCTCCGCAGGCCGTCGGCGTGCCCGACGGTGACGACCGGACGGCCGGCGACCGTGCCGGCGAAGAGCACCGTGCCGGCCCCGGCGGCACGCACGGTCGCGCCCGGTGCGGCGGCCAGGTCGACCCCGCGGTGGCCGGGCAGCCACGGCCGCGGCGGCGGATCGAAGCGGCGCACCAGCAGCGGAACGCCGTCGAGCGGCCACCGGAACCGCGCCACCCCGGCCGCCGCCGGCTGACCGGCACCGCGCGACGCGGTCCCGGCCGGCACACTCCCGGCCGGCACACTCCCGGTTGGCGCGGCGCCGAACCGCGCGAGCCCGGGCGAAGCGACCCCGGGCGACGCCACCGCGACGAGCGGCCGCGTCGCCGCCGACACCGGTCGGGGGACGGGAGCAGCGGGCCCGAGAGCGAGCAGGGCGGCGCAGAGCGCGGCGGCGGTACGGGCGGCAGGACGCATGGGCGCAGCCTGCTCGGCGCGGGTACGCCGCCGCCACCCCCGCCACCCTCGCCTGTGGACGAAGGCTCTCCTGTGGACGGGCGCCCGCGGGGCCCGCCGGTCTGCTGTGCGCGCCGACGGACACCGGGGACCCCGGTGGCCACTACGCTGCGACGGGTGACGCGGGACTGGTACGCCTGGCACGGGGACTACGACGAGGCGGGTTCAGCGCTGTCCCGCCGGCTCGCGGAGGTGCGGCTGCGGGTCCGCGAGGCGCTCGACGCGGCCCCGCCCGGTCCCCTGCGTGCTGTCAGCCTCTGCGCCGGCCAGGGGCGCGACCTCATCCCCGAGCTGGCGGCCCACCCCCGCCGCGACGACGTGACGGCCCGGTTGGTGGAGTGGGATCCGCGCAACGCGGAGGTGGCCCGGAGGGCCGCCCGCGCGGCGGGCCTGGCCGCCGTGGAGGTGGTGACCGGCGACGCGGCGCGCACCGACGCGTACGCCGATCTGGTTCCGGCCGAGGTGGTGCTGGTCTGCGGGGTGTTCGGCAACATCAGCGAGGCGGACGTCCGCGCCACGGTGCGGCACTGCGCGGCGCTCTGCGCGACCGGCGGCACCGTGCTCTGGACCCGGCACCGGCGCGACCCCGACCTGGTGCCGGCGATCCGGGGCTGGTTCGCGGAGGAGGGCTTCGCCGAGGTCGCGGTCAGCAGCCCGGCCGACGGCGTCGGCGTGGGGGCACACCGCTTCCTGGGCGTTCCGCGCCCCCTGCCACCCGGGGCGACGATGTTCACGTTCGTCGACTGAGGGCGACGGGGCGTGCGCGAGGGACCGGCACGTCGGGGCGCGCGGGACCCGGCTCGACGGCGGCAGGTCCGGCCCGAGGGGGAGGCCCTAGGCTGGAGCGGACGTACGGCGGAGCCGCCGCCGCGCCCGGGGAGGCCAGGATGACCACGGTGGACGACGTCAGCGGGCCCTCGCGACTGGCCGCGCCGGACGAGGGGATCACCGCCGAGGAGCTGCGGCTCGCCGCCCGCAACCACGGCATCCCGCTGGAGGCGCTGCGCTACGACGTGACCCCGGCCGGCCTGCACTACCTGCTCATCCACTACGACATCCCGGACCTCGACGCGGCCACCCACGCGCTGAGCGTGTCCGGCGCGGTGCGGCGGCCGCTGGCCTTCGACCTCGCCGCGCTGCGCGAACGGCCCCGGGTCACCCGACGGGTGACGATGGAGTGCGCGGGCAACGGGCGGGCCCTGCTGCACCCGCGGCCGGTCAGCCAGCCGTGGCTGGTCGAGGCCGTCGGCAACGCGGAGTGGACCGGCACCCCGCTGGCGCCGCTGCTGCGCGAGGCGGGGATCGCCGCCGACGCCGTGGACGTGGTGTTCACCGGCGCCGACCACGGCGTGGAACGCGGCGTCGAGCAGGACTACCAGCGGGCGCTGCCGATCGCCGACGCGCTGCGCGAGGAGCTGCTGCTGGCGTACGAGATGAACGGCGCCCCGCTGCTGCCGCAGCACGGCGCCCCGCTGCGGCTGATCGTGCCGGGCTGGTACGGCATGGCACACGTCAAGTGGCTGCGCTCGATCGACGTACGCACGGAGGCGTTCGACGGCTACCAGAACGCGGTGGCCTACCGGCTGCGGCAGGACGCGGACGACCCCGGGGTGCCGGTGACCCGGATCGAGCCACGGGCGCTGGTCCGGCCGCCCGGCTTCCCCGACTTCATGACCCGCACCCGCGTACTGCACCCCGGACCGTGCACGCTGGACGGTCGCGCCTGGTCCGGCCACGCCCCGGTCGTCTCCGTGGAGATGACCACCGACGGCGGGGCCAGTTGGCTACCGGCCATCCTGGACGAGCCGACCGGTGGCGAGTTCGCCTGGCGCCGCTGGCGCCACGAGTGGACGGCGCAGCCGGGGCGGTACGTCCTCGGCGCCCGCGCCACCGACGCCTCCGGCCGCACCCAGCCCGTCGAGCAGCCGTGGAACCGGGGCGGCTTCGCCAACAACCTCGTGCAGCGGGTCGACGTCGTGGTGCTGCCCGACTGAGGCGGGCGGCCGGGCGGCGGCGTGGTCGCGATGGGGGGCGCGACGGAGGCCGGACGGCCGGTGCGCGGCGGAGCGGTGGGTCAGCCGCCGAAGCCCGAGTCGGCGGGCAGCGAGATGTCGGGCTTCTCCAACTCCTCGACGTTGACATCCTTGAAGGTCATCACCCGGACGTTCTTCACGAACCGCGCCGGACGGTACATGTCCCACACCCAGGCGTCGTGCATCTCGACCTCGAAGTAGACCTCGCCGTCGGAGTTGCGCACGTGCAGGTCGACCTGGTTGGCCAGGTAGAAGCGACGTTCCGTCTCCACCACGTAAGAGAACTGGCGGACAATGTCGCGGTACTCCCGGTAGAGCTGCAGCTCCATCTCGGTCTCGTACTTCTCGAGATCTTCCGCGCTCATCGCACTCCGCCTTCCATGACCACATCTTCCCCCACCGACGCCGGAGGCTGAGGCTGCACGCCCAACGCCACGCCGACGGTACCCCCTGGCGGGCAGGAGCGCTCCATCGGCTCGTCCCGCCTCGCCTCCGACGGCCGACGCGCCCGGGGTGGCGCACCGTCGCGGCCGGACACCGTCGCCACGTTGACATACGAGAACCGGTGCTCCCGGCACGGCCCCCGCTCCCGCAGCGCCGCGCTGTGTTCCGCCGTGATGTAACCCTTGTGCTCGGCGAACCCGTAGCCCGGGAACGCCCCGTCCAGCTCGACCATGATCCGGTCCCGGGTGACCTTGGCGAGCACGCTCGCCGCCGCGACGCAGGCGGCGACCCGGTCGCCCTTCCACACCGCCAGCCCCGGCACGTCGAGGCCGTCCACCCCGAAGCCGTCGGTCAGCACGTAGTCGGGGCGGGTCGTCAGCGACGCCAGCGCGCGCCGCATCGCGGCCAGGTTGCACACGTGCAGGCCCCGCTCGTCGACCTCCTCGGCCGGGATGACCACCACCGCGTACGCCAGGGCGCGGGCCACCACCTCGTCGTGGATCCGCTCCCGGGTGGCGGGGGTGAGCAGCTTGGAGTCGGCCAGCCCGTCGATCTCGCCGCGGCGCCCCTCCGGGAGGATCGCGGCGGCGGCGACCAGCGGGCCGGCGCAGGCGCCCCGACCCGCCTCGTCGGCCCCGGCGACGTGCCGGAAGCCGCGCCGCTGCAACGCGCGCTCCAGCGCGTAGAGCCCGCCCTCGCGGCGCACCACGGTGCGCGGTGGGGTCAGCACGCCGCGCCCTCCCCGGCCACCGGCACGGCCGACGCGGCCAGCGCCCGGGCCAGCACCGCCGGCAGCTCCGGCGGGTAGTAGCGCTCCCCCGTGCCGGCCAGTTCGTCCGGCGCCCACCACCGGTGCTCGGCGACGCTGGCCCGCTCGATCGCGCTGAAGCCGCCGGTGTCGACCTCGTGGCTCGTGACCCGCACCAGGAAGAACTCCTGCTCCTGCCGGTACCAGACGCCGTCGAAGGGGAACCGCGTCACGTCGCGGTGCACCGGCGCGCCGAACGCCGCGACCGGCAGCCGCAACCCGGTCTCCTCGGCCAGCTCGCGCGCGGCGCACTCGGCGTAGGTCTCCCCCGCGTCCAGGCCGCCGCCGGGGGTGAACCACCAGCGGCCGTGCTCGGGGCGGGCCGGGTCGGAGCCGCTGAAGAGCAGCAGCCGGCCCGCCGCGTCGACGAGCAGGACGCGCGCCGCACGCCGGGGGGTGTAGACGGTCACCGCACCAGACTGCCAGACGCCGCCGACAACGCCCACGCCCGGCGGCCCCTACGGCGCGGGGATGCCCTCGTACTGCTCCGGAACGCTCAGCCAGGTGGCCCGGCCGAAGGGCCAGAAGACGGTGAAGGCCCGGCCGACGACCTCGCCCTCGGGAATGGTGGCGGCGGTGATGTCCTGCCCGGTCTGCTGCCAGTGCTCCAGCGAGTCGCCCGACGCCTCGCGGTGGTCGCCCATCACCCAGAGCCGACCCTTCGGGACGGTGATGTCGAACTCCTCGGCGGTCTTGTCCCCGGGGTAGATGTAGGGCTCGTCGAGCGACTTGCCGTTGATCACCAGCCGCTCCTGCGGGTCGCAGCAGACCACGTGGTCGCCCCCCACGCCGATGACCCGCTTGATGAAGTCCTCGCCGTCGGGATTGCTGCTCCACTGCAGGGGCGCCTTGAAGACGATCACCTCGCCGCGGCGCGGGGACCGGAAGTCGTAGACCAACTTGTTGACCAGCACCCGATCGTCGATCTGGAGCGTGTTCTCCATCGACGGCGAGGGGATGAAGAAGGTCTGCAGCACGAAGGCCCGCACCAGCACCGCGACCAGGATCGCCACACCCAGGAGGATGGGCAGCTCCTTCCAGAAGGAACTGCGCGGCTTGTCGGTCTGCTCGTCAATCACGGCAAGAGCCTACGTTGCCCGACCGGACGCCACCGTCCGGAACGCGCGAGAACGGCGAGCGCCGCCGCGATCGGGACGAACACCACCACACCGCCCCCCGGCGTGGAGCGGACCGGGGGCGGGGCGCCGGTGGAGGCGGCCGGCGAATCGGCCACGTCGTCGAAGGTGGCCGGCACCGAGAGGGCGCTCCACCGCGACGACGGCCAGACCACCGTGAAGGCCCGACCCACCACGTTCTCGATCGGCACCGGTCCCTGGCAGCGGGCGTCCTGCGAGACCATGCGGTGGTCGCCCATCACGAAGATCTGCCCGGGCGGGACGACGACCTCCTCGAAACGCCGCGACCGGCACTCGCGGGGGTTGGGCGGGATGTCCAGCGGGGAGTCCCGCAGGACGTACGACGACTCGTCGAGCGGCGTGCCGTTGACCAGCACCCGCCCCTCGGGGTCGCAGCACTTCACCCGGTCGCCGGGCAGGCCGATGACCCGCTTGATGAAGTCCTTCTCGCCGGGGCGGCTGACGCCGACAAGGTCGCCGACCGTGCGACTCAGCTTCCCGGCGAAGCCGGGCTCCGGTCCCTCGGCGACCTGGGGCGCCCAGCGGTCGGTGCCCCGGAAGACGACCACCTCGCCGCGCACCGGGTCGCGTACGTCGTAGACGACCTTGTTCACCAGGACCCGGTCGCCGACGAGGAGGGTGTCCTCCATCGAGCCGGAGGGGATGAAGAAGGCCTGGAGCAGGAAGGTGCGGATCAGCACCGCGAGGCAGAACGCGACGACCAGCAGCAGCGGCAGCTCCTGCCAGAGCGGCATCTGGCGGCGCGGACGGCGGGCCCGGCGGCGCCAGGGGTCGACGGCGCCGTCCTCGTCAAGCGTCTGCACCACGCCACTCTCCGGTCAGCAGAAATGACACTACCGCCCGGGAACCCCGTCGAGGCTCCCCGGGCGGTAGTGGACGTCGCTCCGCCGTGCCGGCGGGACGTCGCCCTGCTGCGCCCGTACCGACCAGGGTAGTGCGGTCCGGTCGGTACGGCATACGCGCAGCTCGGGCGGCGTGGCGAGCGTGAGGTCAGCTGGGCTGCTTCTCGCGCTTCTCCTTGATCTTGGCCTTCTTGCCGCGCAGCTCGCGCAGGTAGTAGAGCTTGGCCCGGCGGACGTCACCGCGGGTCACGACCTCGATCCGGTCGATGCCCGGGCTGTTGATCGGGTAGGTGCGCTCGACGCCGACACCGAAGCTGATCTTGCGGACCGAGAAGGTCTCGCGCAGACCGTCACCCTGGCGGCGGATCACGACGCCCTGGAAGATCTGGACACGGGACCGGTTGCCCTCGACGACCCGGGCGTGCACCTTCACGGTGTCACCGGCACGGAAGTCGGGCAGGTCGGTCCGCTTCGACTGGGCGTCAAGGGCGTCCAGGATGTTCATCGCTGCGTCCTCGTGAGGCTCACGGCGCACCGTCAGTCGGTGCGCGGGTGGGTGATTCTGATCCCCGGGTGGCGGTCGGTGTCATCCGACCCCGGTCGGGGATCCTCGCAGCCGTCCGCGGCGCGGCCGGTTGCGGCAACCCCCCTACTTTGCCACATCCCCCGCCGGCAGCTGAAATCCGGCCCGGTCCAACGCGGCCGCGTCCCGCTTGTCCAGCCGCCGCGGGTCGAGCCCGGCGAGCATGTCGGGGCGGCGCGCCGCCGTCCGGGTCAGCGCCTCGTCGCGCCGCCAGCGGGCGATCCTGCCGTGGTCGCCGGAGCGGAGCACCTCCGGCACCTCCAGCCCGCGCCAGGTGGCCGGCTTCGTGTACATGGGCGCCTCCAGCAGCCCGTCGGCGTGCGACTCCTCGGCGAGCGAGCCCGCGTTGCCGAGCACCCCGGGCAGCAACCGGGTGACCGCCTCCAGGATCACCAGCACGGCCACCTCCCCGCCGAACAGGACGTAGTCGCCGAGGGAGACCTCGGTGACGGGCATCCGGGTGGCGGCGTGGTCGAGCACCCGCTGGTCGATGCCCTCGTACCGGCCGCAGGCGAAGAGCAGGTGCGGCTCGGCGGCCAGCTCGTGCGCCGTCGCCTGGGTCAGCGGCGCGCCGGTCGGGGCCGGCACCACCAGCCGCGGCGGGGTCACCTCCGCCGGGGCGAGGGCGTCGAGCGCCTCGCCCCACGGCTCCGGCCGCATCACCATGCCAGGCCCGCCGCCGTACGGCGTGTCGTCGACCGTGCGGTGCACGTCGTGGGTCCAGGTCCGCAGGTCGTGTACGGCCAGCCGCAGCGTGCCGTTCGCCCGCGCCCTGCCGATCAGCGACAGGTCGAGCGGGGCGAAGTACTCCGGGAAGATCGACACGATGTCGACGCGCATGCGGGGCTGCTCCAGCGGTTCTACAGATCGAGCAGACCGGCCGGCGGGTCGACGACGACGCGACCGCCGGCGAGGTCTACCTCGGGGACGATCGCCTTGACGAACGGGATGAGCGCGGTGCGACCCTCGGGCCGGTGCAGCACCAGCATGTCGGAGGCGGGGGCGTGGTCGATCCGGGCCACCTCGCCCAGCCGTTCGCCGTCGGGGGTCACCACGGCCAGCCCGACGAGCTGGTGGTCGTGGAACTCCTCCGGGTCCTCCGGCGGCGCGACGTCCGCGCTGTCGACGGCGACCAGCGTGCCGCGCAGCGCCTCGGCGACGTCCCGGTCCAGGATGCCCTCGAACGCGACCAGCATCCGCCCCTGGTGCCAACGGGCGGACTCCACGACCAGTTCGGCGGGCACCCGGAACGGCTCGCCGCCCTCCGGCGCGGGCTGCGGCGACGGCGCAGCCCCCGGCTCGGTGCGCGGCGCGCGACCACCGGGCGCGGGCGCCGCCCCGGGCATGGTGCGCAGCGCCATGCCCGGGGCGAACCGTGCTTCGGGTTCGTCGGTCCGCACCTCCACGGTGACCTCACCGCGGATGCCGTGCGGCTTGCCGATCCTGCCGACGATGAGCAGCATCAGTACGAGTCGACGATGTCGACGCGCACGCCGCGCCCGCCGATGGAGCCGATCACCTGGCGCAGTGCCTTGGCGGTCCGGCCGGACCGCCCGATCACCGTGCCGAGGTCCTCCGGGTGCACGCGGACTTCCAGCCGCTTGCCCCGACGGGAGTCGACCAGCCGGACGCGTACGTCATCGGGGTGGTCGACGATGCCCTTGACCAGGTGCTCCAACGCCGGACGCAGAGGCATGTCAGGCCTGCTCACCGGCGTCGGCAGCGGCGGCCGGGGCCTCGGCCGGAGCCTCGGTCTTCGGCGCCTCGGCCGGAGCCTCGGTCTTCGGCGCCTCGGCCTTGGCGGCCTTCTTGGCCGGCTTGGCCGGCGTCTCGGCCAGCCCGGCGGCGGCCTTCGCCTCGGCCTCGTACGCCGCGGTGCGGTCGACCCGCTCCGCCGCGACCTTCAGCGGCGGCGGGGCCGGCAGGCCCTTGAACTTCTGCCAGTCACCGGTCAGCTCCAGCAGCCGCTGCACCGCCTCGCTCGGCTGGGCGCCGACGGACAGCCAGTACTGGACCCGCTCCGACTTGACCTCGATCACCGAAGGGTCCTCCTTCGGCTGGTAGACCCCGACGAACTCGATCGCCCGGCCGTCACGCTTGGTGCGCGAGTCGGCGACGACGATGCGGTACTGCGGGTTGCGGATCTTGCCCATCCGCAGGAGCCGGATCTTTACGGCCACAGTTGTTTCGCTCCTGTTGCGATTTCACCGGCCCGGTACGGGCGGTGCACGGGTGAGCGCCGACCGGCACAGTGGGGTTGGGCCGGAGACTGCTCGGTGGACTGGCGACGTGCCCGGGTTAGAGGGCGCCGGACACGCGCCGGATACCAGCCAGCCATTCTGCCAGATCGGCCCGGGATCTTTCACACCGGACCACCTCGGGTCACCCGCCGAGGGACGGAAGTGACCGAAAGCACACCGGACTGGCGGCGGGCCCACGGCCGGCGGACGGGCGCCGGGCTGGTCGCGGGCGGGCGCCGGCGGGGGCGGCTCAGCGCGCCGGGGGGCGGTCCCAGCCGGGGGGCAGTTCCTCCGGCGTACCCCACTCGGCCGGCGGGGTGAAGTCGCACCAGGTGCCGTCGAACGGGAACTCCCCCGCCTCCGCCAGCGCGATCACCCGCTTCCCCTCGGCCCGGACCGCGTCGGGGTCGGCGACCCAGTAGTGCTCGGGGAAGGCCAGCCGCTCGTCGAACTCCTCCTCGTCCTTCCACTCCCAGCGGCGGTCGGGGCGGATGACCACGTCGAGGTCCTGGTCGACCATGTCGACCCCGGCGAGGGCGCCGTCGTCCCAGCGCACCCCCGGCTCCTCCAGGTTCACGTACCAGTTGGCGAAGCGGTCGTGCGCGTCGCGGAACCACCACACCGAGTGGGCCGCGCCGTGGGGCAGAAACGTCAGCAGCGACGGGCCGTCCCACCGGCCGGGGGCCAACCGGTACGACGAGGAGATCCACTCGGTGAAGGGGACCGCCCGCATGCCGAGCCCCGCCTCGGTGACCTCGCCGGCCACCGCGGAGTTCCGGGCCACCCAGAGCAGCAGGCCCCGGTCGTCGTCGCTGACCACCCGCGCCGGGCGTACCCAGCCGATCCGGCCCCGGCGCACGTTGCGGTGCACGACCAGCCGCCCAGGTTCGAATCTCACGCCCCGACCCTACCGGCGCCGCCACGGCCGGCCAGCCGCCGCCACGCCCCCGGGGGTGGTGAGGATGGGACCCCGGCTACGCCCGAGGCGTCGGCGGGGTGCCCTTCCTCACCACCGCACCGAGTCAGTAGGCGCGGGCCAGGATGGCGACCAGGTCGGGCTCGTCCTCGGAGTCGGGCACCGAGCCGTCGGCGCGCAGCAGGCAGCGGACCGTGACGCCCTGGCCGTTCGCCTCGGCCTCGCCCTGCGCGCCGACCGCCGACCACGGCACCCGGGCCCAGCCGGTGGCCGCCGCCTCGATCGCCTCGGCCAGGGTCGCGACCTCGACCGTGCGGGACCGGCGGTGGGCCAGCGCCTGGTCGTGCAGGGCCCGCTGGTCGGCGTCGAGGGCGGCCAGCACGGCGGCCACCACGTCGGCCACCGGCGTCGGGGACTTCGAGCCGTCGGTGCGACGGACCGCGACCGCGTTGCCGGCGGCCAGGTCGCGGGGGCCGACCTCGACGCGTACCGGATAGCCGCGCAGCTCGGCGTCGACGGCCCGGCGGCCGAACGGGGTGTCGACGCGGTCGTCGAGCGCGACCCGGACCCCCGCGTCGCGCAGCGCGTCGCGCAGCGCGGCCGCCGCCTCGCCGACGCCCTCGCCGTCCTTGACGACCATGACGTACGCCTGCACCGGCGCGAGCCTCGGCGGCACGCGCAGGCCGTTGTCGTCGCCGTGGCACATGATCAGGCCGCCGAGCATCCGGGTGGAGGTGCCCCACGAGGTCGTCCAGGCGTGCTCCCGGCCCCCCTCGGCCGAGGAGTAGCTGATGTCGAAGGCCTTGGCGAAGTTCTGCCCCAGCTCGTGGCTGGTGCCGAGCTGGAGCGCCTTGCCGTCGCCCATCATGCCTTCCAGGGTGTAGGTGGCCGTGGCGCCGGCGAAGCGCTCGCGGGCCGTCTTCAGGCCGACGACCACCGGGATGGCGAGCACGTTGACCATGAGGTCCTCGTACGCCTCGTGCAGGATCCGCCGGGCGTAGGCGCGGGCGTCCTCCCGGGTGGCGTGCGCGGTGTGCCCCTCCTGCCAGAGGAACTCGCTGGTGCGCAGGAAGATCCGGGGGCGCAGCTCCCAGCGGACCACGTTTGCCCACTGGTTGAGCAGCAGCGGCAGGTCGCGGTAGGAGTCGATCCACTTGGCCATGAACTCGCCGATGACGGTCTCGCTGGTGGGGCGCACCACGACCGGCTCGGCGAGCTGCTTGCCGCCGCCGTGGGTGACCACCGCGAGCTCCGGCGAGAAGCCCTCGACGTGCTCCGCCTCGCGCTTGAGGTAGCTCTCGGGGATGAAGAGCGGGAAGTACGCGTTCTCCGCGCCCGCCGCCTTGATCCGGGCGTCCATCTCGGCCTGCATCCGCTCCCAGATGGCGTAGCCGGCCGGGCGGATGACCATGGTCCCCCGGACCGGGCCGTTGTCGGCCAGCTTCGCCTTGGCGATCAGGTCCTGGTACCAGCGGGGAAAGTCCTCCGCACGGGGAGTGAGCACGCGTGCCATGACCGCACATCCTATGCGTCGGCCGAAGGGCCGGCGCCATCGGGCGCGACGTCGCCGACATCCGCCGTACCGGTCGCCCCGGCGGGCCGTAGGATGCGACCACCATGGGTGAGGTGAGGGACGGCACCCGTTCGCGGGAGGCGATCGTCGCGGCCGCCCGGGCGTTGACCGTCGCGACCGGCTGGGACGGCGTCCGGATGGGCGCCGTCGCGCGCGCGGCGGGAGTGAGCCGGCAGACGGTCTACAACGAGTTCGGCAGCAAGGCGGCCCTTGCCGAGGCGCTCGCCCGGCGGGAGGTCGAACGCTTCGTCGGCGCCGTGCGCGCCCTGCTGCGGGCGCACGGCGACGACGTCCGGGCCGCCGCGCACGCGACGATCACGCACACCCTCCGCGAGGCGGCGGGCGACCCGCTCATCAAGGCCGTCCTGACCAGCAACCGGGGCGGCTCGGACGAGCTGCTGCCGTTCCTGACCACCCGGTCGGAGCTGGTGCTGGCCGAGGCCACCGCCGTGCTGCTGGAGTGGGCCGACGAGGCGCTGCCGGGGGCCGACCGGGCGGCGGTCACCTTCGCCACGGATTCGGTGATCCGGTTGGTGATCAGCCACATCCTGCTGCCCGGCGCCCCGGTCGAGCAGACCGCCGCGGCCCTCGCCGACCTGGCGGTGTACCTCCTCCTTTACGCGGTCACCCAGGGCGCCCAGAACGACTGACCGGGGCCCGCCCGGGGACGCTCATCCGCCGGCCCGGCTGGGCGGCGGCGCGCCCCCCTCCCGCGGTTCAGCGGATCACGCGGCCGCGCAGCACGATGCGGGCGGGGTCGCGGACGGCGCGCAGGTCGACGCGCGGGTCCTCGGGATAGACGACCAGGTCGGCCAGGCCACCCTCGACCAGACCGGGGAAGCCGAGCCACTCGCGGGCCCGCCAGGACGCGGCGGCGAGCACGTCGAGGTTGGACATGCCGGCCTGCTCGCGCAGGAGCAGCATCTCCTCCGCGGCGAGGCCGTGGTCGATGCCGCCGCCCGCGTCCGTGCCGACGTAGATGGGCACCCCGGCCTCGTACGCCGAGCGGACCACCTCGGGGAAGCGGTCGCGCAGGGCGAGCATGTGCTCGGCGTAGCCGGGGAACTTCTCCCGGGCCTGGTCGGCGATCCCGCCGAAGGTGCGAATGTTGATCATCGTGGGGATCAGGGCGGTGCCCCGGCGGGCCATCTCGTCGATCAGGTCCAGGCTCAGGCCGGTGCCGTGCTCGACCGAGTCCACCCCGGCGCGCACCATGATGTCGACGGCCGACTCGGAGAAGGTGTGCACGGCGGCGCGTACCCCGGCGGCGTGCGCGGCCTCGACGGCGGCGGTCATGGTGTCGGCGTCCCACGACGGGGCGAGGTCGCCGACGCCCCGGTCGATCCAGTCGCCGACCAGCTTCACCCAGCCGTTGCCGGCGCGCGCCTGCGCGGCCACGGTGGCGGCCACCTCGGCGGCGCCGACCTCGACGCCGATGTCGCGCAGGTAGCGTTTCGGCGGCGCGACGTGCCGGCCGGCGCGGGCCAGCCGCGGCAGGTCCGGCTCGTCGTCGAGCTCCGGGTACGGAAAGGGCGAGCCGGCGTCCCGGATCGCGAGGACCCCGGCATCCCGGTCCACCCGGGCCAGCTCGCGGGCCTGGTCGAGCGAGGTGATCGGGGCGCCGCCCCGGGCGATGCCTATGTGGCAGTGCGCGTCGATCAGGCCGGGCAGCACGAAACCGCCGTCGGCGATGGTCCGCGCGCCGGGCACCGGGCTGAACGTCACCCGGTCGCCGACCAACCACAGGTCGCGAACCTCGTCGTCGGGCAGCACCACGCCGCGTACGTGCCAGGCCATGGGTCCTCCGTCCGCGCGGTGGGGACGCCTCAGCGGGGCTGGCCGTCGCCGCCCTTGCCGAGCTTGTTGAAGTCGATCTTCGGCAGCTTGAAGCCCGGAGGCAGGCCCTGGCCGGCGGCCAGGTCGTTCGGGTCCAGGCCCGGGGGCAGCTGCGGCATGCCGCCCGGGAAGCCGCCCGGCATCCCGGCGCCCGCCCCGGTGCGCGGCCGGTTGCCGCCCTTGGTGCCCTTGCGCTTGTTCTTCGGCGACTTCGTCGCCTTGCGCCGGCCGCCGCCGGGCAGGCCCATCATGCCGCCCATCTGCTTCATCATCTTCTGCGCGTCGGTGAAGCGGTTGAGCAGCTGGTTGACGTCCATCACCGTGACGCCCGAGCCGTTGGCGATGCGGGCCCGGCGGGAGCCGTTGATGATCTTGGGGTTGGTGCGCTCGGCCGGGGTCATCGACCGGATGATCGCCGTGACCCGGTCGAAGTGCTTGTCGTCCAGCTCCGCCAGCTGGTCCTTCATCTGCCCCATGCCCGGCATCATGGCCAGCACGTTGGCGATCGGGCCCATCCGCCGGACCGCGATGAGCTGGTCGAGGAAGTCCTCCAGGGTGAACTGCTCGCCGCCCATCAGCTTGGCGGTCATCTTCTCCTTCTGATCGGAGTCGAAGGCCTGCTCGGCCTGCTCGATCAGAGTGAGGACGTCGCCCATGCCGAGGATCCGGCTGGCCATCCGGTCGGGGTGGAAGACGTCGAAGTCCTCCAGCTTCTCGCCCGTGGAGGCGAAGAGGATGGGCTGCCCGGTGACCTCCCGGACCGACAGCGCGGCGCCACCGCGGGCGTCGCCGTCGAGCTTGGAGAGGACCACGCCGGTGATGCCCACGCCGTCGCGGAAGGCCTCGGCGGTGCGGACCGCGTCCTGACCGACCATGGCGTCGATGACGAAGATGACCTCGTCCGGGGCGACCGCGTCGCGGATGTCGGCGGCCTGCCGCATCATCTCGGCGTCGATGCCGAGCCGGCCGGCGGTGTCGACGATGACGATGTCCCGGGCGGCCCGCTTCGCGTGCTCGATCGAGGCGCGCGCCACCTGCACCGGGTCGCCGACGCCGTTGCCCGGCTCGGGGGCGTACACCTCGACGCCGGCCCGGCCGCCGAGCACCTGGAGCTGCCCGACGGCGTTGGGGCGCTGGAGGTCGGCGGCGACCAGCAGCGGCTGGTGGCCCTGGGCCTTGAGCCAGCGCGCCAGCTTGCCGGCGAGGGTGGTCTTGCCGGAACCCTGGAGGCCGGCCAGCATGATCACCGTCGGCGACTGCTTGGCGAACTGGAGCCGCCGCCCCTCGCCACCGAGGACGTTGATCAGCTCGTCGTTGACGATCTTGATGATCTGCTGCGCCGGGTTGAGCGCCTGGGAGACCTCCGAGCCGCGCGCCCGTTCCTTGACGTTCGCGATGAAGCCCTTGACCACCGGCAGCGCGACGTCCGCCTCCAGCAGCGCGAGGCGGATCTCGCGCGCGGTGGCGTCGATGTCGGCGTCGGTGAGCCGGCCCTTGCCGCGGAGCTTGGTGAAGATCCCGGACAGGCGGTCACTCAAGGTGTCAAACACGCGAACATCCCGTTTGTCAGTGTTACCGGCGGGCACATCGGCGACCGGGCGAGGTGTCCGGTCACCGCTAGGGTAGCCGGCCGGTCGGTCGGCCGCTGTGGCCCGGGCACAGCCGCGGTCCCCGGCCACCCGCTTCCTACACCGCGGCGAGCACCGCGGCCTCCAGCCGGTCCCGGGTGGCGTCGTCCGGCCAGCCGCCGACGAGGTAGAAGGCGTCGACGACGTCGCCGCCGAGGGTGGAGATGCGGGCGGCGCGCACCTGGGCGCCGGCCTCGTCGAGGGCGCAGGTGACCCGGTAGAGCAGGCCCGCCGCGTCGGCGGCGCGCAGTTCCAGCAGCACGGCGTCGGTGGCCGCCTCGCGGTGCCAGACCACCCGGGGCGCGGCTCCCCCGGCCCGCGCCGCCAGGGCCCGGCCGCGCAGCCGCTGGGTGACCGAGACGTCGCCGCTCACCGCGCGGCGCAGGTCGGCGCCGAGCGCGATGGGGTCGGGGGCGAGCCCGTAGCGGGGCTGCACCCGGCACTCGACCAGGGCCCGGCCGTCGACGGCGGAGGCGTCGGCCGAGAGCACCTCCAGCCGGTGCAGCGCCAGGCAGCCGGCCACCGTCGCGAGCAGGCCGCGCCGGTCCGCCGAGGCCACCGCCACCCGGTCCGCCGCCAGGTGTACGACGGGCAGGGGCCCCGCCAGCAGTGCCGGGTCCGGCGCGGGCGGGGCGGGCAGCACGCCGGTGTCCAGCGCGGTGCGCACCCGGGCGACCAGCTCGGCGATCAGCCGACCCTTCCAGTCGGACCAGGCGGCGGGGCCGGTGGCGGCCGCGTCGGCGCGGACCAGGGCGTGCAGCAGGTCCAGCGTGGTCGGGTCGCCGACCCGCCGGGCCACCCCCGCGATGGTGACCGGGTCGGCGAGGTCGCGGCGGGTGGCCACGTCGGGCAGGAGCAGGTGCAGCCGGACCAGCGCGCCGATCAGCGCCACCTCCGGCCCGGGCAGGCCGATCCGGGCGGCCACCGCCTCGGCCAGCGGCGCCCCGACCGTGCTGTGGTCTCCCGGTAGCCCCTTGCCGACGTCGTGCAGGAGTGCGCCGAGCAGCAGCAGGTCGGGACGGTCCACCTCGCGGGCGTACCGGCTCGCCTCGTGGGCGGCCTGCACGAGGTGCCGGTCGAGGGTGTACCGGTGCACCGGGTTGTGCTGCGGGAGGCTGCGCAGCCGGGTCCACTCGGGCAGCCAGCCCTCGACCAGCCCGTACCGGTCGCAGGTCTCCCAGGCCGGCACCAGGCCGGGACCGGCGCCGAGCAGGGTGACGAGCGCGGCCCGGGCCTCGGCCGGCCACGGCGCCGGCAGCGGCGGGCAGTACGCGGCCAGCCACTCACAGGTGGCCCGGGCGATCGGCAGCCGGGTGACGGCCGCCGCCGCGGCGACCCGCAGCGACAGGCTCGGGTCCGGCCGGGCGCCGATCGCCGTACGGGCCAGCACCAGCTCGCCGTCGTGCTCCACGACGTCGCGGGCGACCGGCCGGCGCGGCGGACGGCCGTCGGCACCCCGGCGGCGGCCCGAGCGGAGCCGGTCGGCGGCGCGGAAGGCGTCGTCCAGGGCGTGGCTGACGGTCCGGGCGTCCCCGGCGACCCGGCGCAGCAGCGCGTCGCCGTCGCCGGCGCCGCCTCGTCGCGCGGCGTCGGGCCCGCTCGGTGCCGGTGGGCGCAGCCCGAGCAGCGCGGCGACCCCGTCGCGTTCCTGGGCGACCAGCCGGTCGACCCGGCGGCCGGTCTGGCGGTGCAGCGCGTCGCGGGTGTCCAGCAGCCGCAGGTGCGCCGCGCGGACGGCGGGGCGCAGCGCGTCGGTGATCCCGGCGGTCGCGACGGCCCGCAGGATGCCCACGTCGCGCAGCCCGCCGGCCGCCTCCTTCAGGTCGCCCTCCAGCAGGAAGGCCAGCTCGCCGTGGGCCGCCCAGCGGGCGGTGGTGATCTCCCGCAGCCCGGCCAGCTGCCGGACGGCGGTACGCCGCCAGTGGTCGGCGGCGGTGCGCACAAGCGCGTCGGCGAGCGCGGCGTCGCCGGCCACCAGCCGCGCGTCGAGCAGCCCGAGGGCCACCTTGACGTCGTCCTGGGCGACCGAGAGCGCCTCGGGGACGGTGCGCACCGAGTGGTCCAACCGCAGCCCGGCGTCCCACACCGGATACCAGATCGAGGCGGCCAGCTCGTCCACGCCGGGCACCCCGGCGTGCAGCAGGACGAGGTCGAGGTCGCCGTGCGGCGCGCACTGCCGGCGTCCCAGCCCGCCGACGGCGACCAGCGCCACCCCGGACCGCCGCGGAAGCAGCTCGCGCAGCCAACGGTCGTGGGCGTCGGCGCGCGCGGCCCGTGCCGCCGCCCCGACGCCCGCGTTCCCGTCGACGACCTCGTCGACCGGGAGTCCCGCGGCACCGTTGCCGGTGTGTCCCGGCGCGTTCCTCCCGGTCGACGAGGTCATGTCCGTGGGTCTCCGGTCAGAGCGCGTCGAGGCCGCGCTCGCCGGTGCGGACCCGCACGACCTCCTCGACGGCGGTCACCCAGACCTTCCCGTCGCCGATCTTGCCGGTCCGGGCGGCGCCGACGACGGCGTCCACGATCTTGTCGACGTCCAGCTCGTCGGTCAGCACCTCCACCCGGATCTTGGGCAGGAACTCGACGGTGTACTCGGCACCCCGGTAGACCTCCGTGTGCCCCTTCTGCCGGCCGTAGCCCTGGACCTCGCTGACGGTCAGGCCGGCCACGCCGAGGGCGTGCAGGGCCTCCTTCACCGCGTCCAGCTGGTACGGCTTGATGACCGCGGTCACCAGCTTCATGTCCAACCCCTCCATCCCAGGAACGTTAACCGGCGACCTTCTCGTCGACGGGCTCGGCGGGCGCGGCCGGCTCGGCGGGCGCCGCGGCCGGCGCCGCGGCCGGCTTGGTGCCGGCCAGGCCCGCCATGGCGAACGCGCTGCCACCGGCGCTGCCGGCGGCCGGCGACAGGTCGTAGCCGCTCTCGGCGTGCTCGGCGATGTCGATGCCGCCGACCTCCTCCTCGGCCCGGAGGCGGAAGCCGATCGTCTTCTCGATGCCGAAGGCCAGCACCCAGGCCACCGCGAACGACCAGACGGTGACGATCAGGCCGGCCAGGGCCTGCCGGCCGAGCTGGGTCAGCCCGCCACCGTAGAAGAGCCCGTCGGAGGCGCCGATCACGTCGCCGATCGCGCCGTTGACCGAGTTGGTGGCGAAGAGGCCGAGCCAGAGCGAGCCGATCCAGCCGCCGACGAAGTGCACACCGACCACGTCGAGCGAGTCGTCGTAGCCGAGCCGGTACTTCAGGCTGATGGCCAGCGCGCAGACCGCCCCGGCGACCAGACCGAGCAGCACCGCCGCCCAGGGAGCGACGAAGCCGCAGGCGGGGGTGATGGCGACCAGCCCGGCGACGGCGCCGGACGAGGCGCCGACCAGGGTCGGCCTCCGGTCCTTGATCCACTCGACGACGATCCAGCCGAGCACCGCGGCGGCCGTGGCGAGCTGCGTGTTGATGAAGGCCAGGCCGGCGACCGAGTCGACGGTGAGCTCGGAACCGGCGTTGAAGCCGAACCAGCCGAACCAGAGCAGTCCGGCGCCGAGCGCGACGAGCGGGATGTTGTGCGGCTTCATGCCCTCCCGGGGCCAGCCGAGACGCTTGCCCAGCACCAGGGCCAGGGCCAGGGCCGCCGCGCCGGCGTTGATGTGCACCGCGGTGCCGCCGGCGAAGTCCAGCGCGTGCAGGTCGGCGCCGATGATGCCGCCGCCCCACACCCAGTGCGCGACCGGGAAGTAGACCAGCGTCGCCCAGCCGAACGCGAAGAGCAGCCAACCGGCGAACTTCGCCCGGTCGGAGACCGCGCCGCTGATCAGCGCGACCGTGATCACGGCGAACATCATCTGGAAGGCCATGAACACGTAGAGCGGGACGCCGATGCCGCTCGGGTTCTCGGCCGTGGCACCCCAGAGGTCGGTCTCGGCGAGGAAGGTCTTGGTGCCGAGGTAGGCGCCCGGGTCGCCCCAGAGCCCGTTCACGTCGCTGCCGAAGGCGACGCTGAAGCCGTAGAACCACCACAGTACGGAGATGAGCCCGATCGCGGAGAAGCTCATCATCATCATGTTCAGTACACCCTTGGCCCGGTTGAGGCCGCCGTAGAACAGCGCCAGTCCGGGCGTCATGAGCAGCACGAGCGCCGTCGACACCAGCAACCAGACGGTGTTGCCGGAGTCGATCGTGGGTGCCTCGGGCACGCTGGCCTCCTAAAGGTGAAGTTCCCTCCTTCACGGCTTCCGGGGCAGCGTCGCCCGTACGCCGGATGGGCGGAAGCCTGCTAGCTTCCTGTTTCCCGCAGCGTCACCCGTCGATTTCCGAACGGTGACGGCTTGTTTCCGACGTGTGAAGAGAACCGCACCACCGCCCGGGGCGGCGCCCCGGGCGGCACGGCGCGCTCAGCGCAGCGCGTACTCCAGGGCGTTGCGCTCGTAGTCGAGCAGCCGCAGGTCCCGCATCGGGCGGCGCAGGTGCCCCTTGTGCACGATCCGGACGAAGGCCGGCTCACCGGCGGCGGCCATCCGGCGGATCCCCTCCACGTGGTCCACGATCCGTTTGCGGATCGTGCGGATCAGCCGGTGCCGGTCCCGGGGGATCAGCCCGTACGCGTCGGCGAAGAGGCGCAGCCGGCGCGGCCGGTCGGGGTGCTTCCAGCCGAGGGTGATCGAGTCCCGGTCGGAGAAGATCGGCACCCACGTCCAGGCCGCGTACGCCACGTCGTAGATCCGGGCGCCCGGCGAGGCGAGGTCGAAGTCGATCAGCCCGAGGGTGCCGTCGGGCCGCCAGATCACGTTGTGCGGGGCGGCGTCGTGATGGCAGATCACCTCGGTGTCCGGCGGCGGCGGGCCGAACGAGCGCCACACCGCGCCGGGCGGGGGCGCGAAGCCGTACTGGGCGTCGTGGAACATCCGCAGCATCGTGGCGACGGTCACCAGGGCCTCGTCGGTGACCCAGTGCGGGGCCAGCGGGTACTCCCCGCACTCCCCCTCCAGGTACGACAGGACCTCCCGGTTGCGCTCGTCCATGCCCAGCGCGCGGGGTGCGCCGGTGAAGCCGACGTACTCCAGGTGGCGCAGCAGGGCGTGCACCGAGGGCGTCCACGGCCCGGCGTTGCGCCGGACCGTGTCGCCGACCCGGACGACGGTGCTGACGTTCCCGCCGTGCAGCGGGATCTCCTGCGAAGTCACGTACGGTCTCCCGAGGCGCTGCGACGGGTGGCTGGGGTCGCGCCACCCGGCGTAGGCGCGATCGTCGGTCGTCACTGCGAGGTTACGCGTCCCGGGCGAGCGGCTCGGTACCGAGCAGCGCGTCGACGAACTGCGCGGGGTCGAACGGCGCGAGGTCGTCCTTGCCCTCGCCGAGCCCGACCAGCTTGACCGGGATGCCCAGCTTGCGCTGCACGGCGATCACGATGCCGCCCTTGGCGGTGCCGTCGAGCTTGGTGAGCACGACGCCGGTCACGTTGACCACCTCGGTGAAGACCCGGGCCTGCTCCAGCCCGTTCTGCCCGGTGGTGGCGTCGAGGATCAGCAGCGTCTCGTCGATCGGGCCGTGCTTCTCCACCACCCGCTTGACCTTGCCCAGCTCGTCCATCAGGCCGATCTTGTTCTGCAGCCGGCCCGCGGTGTCGATGAGCACCGTGTCCACGCCGGTGTCGATGCCGCGCTTGACCGCGTCGAAGGCCACGCTGGCCGGGTCGGCCGCCTCGGGCCCGCGCACGGTCTCCGCGCCGACCCGCCCGCCCCAGGTCTCCAGCTGGTCCGCGGCGGCGGCCCGGAAGGTGTCGGCCGCGCCGAGCAGCACGCTGCGGCCGTCGGCGACGAGCACCCGGGCGATCTTGCCGCAGGTGGTGGTCTTGCCCGCGCCGTTGACGCCGACCACCAGCAGCACCGCCGGCGCGCCCTCCTTCGGCGCGGTCCGCAGGGACCGGTCGAGGGTCGGGTCGAGCGCGTTGACCAGTTCGGCGGCGAGCAGGGCGCGCAGCTCGCCGGCGGAGCGGGTGCCGAGGACGCGGGTCCGCTCGCGCAGCCGGTCGACGATGTCCCGGGTGGCGTCGATGCCGACGTCGGCGGTGATCAGGCTGTCCTCGATCTCCTCCCAGGCGTCCTCGTCGAGGTGGTCGCGGCTGAGCAGGCCGAGCAGGCCCTTGCCGAAGACGTTCTGCGACCGGGACAGCCGCGAGCGCAGCCGGACCAGCCGGCCGGCCGTCGGCTCGGGGACCTCCAGCACCTGCGCCGGGGCCTCCAGCACCGGCGGTTCCACCAGGATCCCGGTGGAGAGTTCGGCCTCCGGCGCCTGCACCGGCGGGCCGGCCAGGTCCTCCTCGGCCCGGGTGTCGACCTCCGTCCGTGGCAGCGGCGGCTCCGGTCGCCGGCGCAGCCGCGGCACGACCAGCCCGATGCCGCCAAGGATCAGCACGCCGAGCAGGGCGAGCGCGATGAGGAGGTATTCGGTCATGCCGGAATCCTGTCAGATGCCGGCGAGGCTGTCCCAGCCACCGCTCCCGACCGCGCGCGCGAGGGCCGACGGTAGGCTCCGTCACAGCCAGCAGTGGTGCGACCGCCGGCCGGGGTAGTAAAGATGAAGTCCGCTCACCTGGAGGTCGCCATGCCCGCGGCACATCTGCTCGTCGGTCCGCTGCTGCGCAGGGTGGTCGACACCCGGGCGACCGTCTGGGTGGAAACCAGTGCGCCCGCCGTGGTCACCGTCCGCACCGCCGACGGTGCCGTCGGCACCGCGCCCACCTTCAGCGCGTACGACCACCACTACGCGCTCGTCGTGGTGCAGGGGCTCACCCCGGACAGCGCCACCAGCTACGAGGTGCTGATCGACGACGAGGTCGCCTGGCCGGTGCCGAAGAGCAAGTTCCCGCCCAGCGTGATCCGCACCCGGGCGGCGGACGACCTCGACCAGCCGGTCCGGTTGGTCTTCGGCTCCTGCCGGGAGACCACCCAGCACGCCACCACCCGGCGGCTGCCCCCGGACGCGCTCGACGCGTACGCCCGGCGGCTGATGGCCGGGCAGGACCCGGGCGAGCTACCCGACCTGCTGGTGCTCCTGGGCGACCAGGTGTACGCCGACGTGACCTCGCCCACGGTGCGGCGGCTGCTGAAGCGGCGCCGCCGGCGGCCGAAGGGCGCGCCGATCGACCAGGTGGTCAGCTTCGACGAGTACACCAAGCTCTACCTGGAGTCGTGGCGCGACCCCGAGATCCGCTGGCTGCTCTCCACCGTGCCCAGCGTGATGATCTTCGACGACCACGAGGTCATCGACGACTGGAACACCTCGGCCGCCTGGCGGAGCGACATGCGCGAGCAGCCCTGGTGGGCCGAGCGGATCGCCAGCGGCCTCGCCTCCTACTGGGTCTACCAGCACCTGGGCAACCTCTCCCCCGACGAGATCGCCGCCGACCCGGTCTTCGCCAAGGTCAGCGCGGCCGAGGACGCCACCGGCGTGCTGCGCGAGTTCGGCCAGCGCGTCGACACCGAGGCCGACCTCGCCCACGACACCGAGCGGTGGCGCGCCGTGCAGTACCAGTGGAGCTACGCGCTGGACCTGGGCCGGACCCGGCTGGTCATGCTCGACAACCGGTGCAGCCGGGTGCTGGAGGCGGGCCAGCGGGCCATGCTGCCGCCGGGCGAGTGGGCGTGGTTCCTCGACCAGGCGCACGGCGTCTACGACCACCTCGTGGTCGGCGCGTCACTGCCCTGGCTGCTGCCGCCGGGCATCCACCACGTGGAGGCGTGGAACGAGAGGCTGGCCGACTCCCGGCGGCCCTGGGTGGCCCGGCTGTCCGAGAAGCTGCGCCGAGGGCTGGACCTGGAACACTGGGCCGCCTTCCGCCGCTCGTTCGACGCGCTCGGCGCGCTCTTCGCGCGCCTCGGCAGCGGCACCCCCGGCCCGCCCGGCGAGCGGGTCGGGGCCGGCCCGGCGTACGCGCCACCGGCGTCGATCAGCGTGCTCTCCGGTGACGTGCACCACTCGTACGTGGCGCGGGCCCGGTTCGACGACCGGAGCGTGGTCACCCCGGTGCACCAGCTGACCTGCTCGCCCATCCACAACCAGGTGCCCGCCGGGATGCGCCCGCTGATGCGGCTCGGCTGGTCGCCCGGGCCGTCCGGGGCCACCCGGGCCCTGGCCCGTACCGCCGGGGTGCGCCGCCCGTCGCTGCGCTGGAAGCGGCTGGCTGGGCCGTACTTCGGCAACGCCGTCGCCACGCTGGCGCACTCCGGGCGCACCGCCGAGGTCAGCATCGAGGGCACCACCAACGACGGGCACCTGCGCGAGGTGATGCGGCAACGGCTGACCCCCGGCCGGTGAGCCGGCGGCCGTCGGCGGTGGTCGCGGCGCCGCGATAACCGCTCGCGGGTTGTCAGGGGTGCCGGCCAGGATGACCGGCATGACATGGCGAGCACCGGAGATCACCCGGACCCCCGAGCCCTACGTCGGCGACGAGCGCACCATGCTGGAGGGCTGGCTGGACTACCACCGGCAGACCCTGCTGCTCAAGTGCGCCGGGCTGACCGCCGAGCAGCTGCGCACGGCGAGCGTCGAGCCCTCCGGGCTCACCCTGCTCGGCCTGGTCCGGCACCTGGCCGAGGTCGAGGCCTGGTGGTTCCGGGAGAACCTCGCCGGTGAGCAGGTCGACTACCCCTACTTCACGCCCGAGAATCCCGACGCCGACCACGACGTGAGCGCCGCCGACGCCGAGGCCGACCTCGCCACCTTCCACCGGGAGGTCGCGCTGGCCCGGGCCGCCGCCGCCGGCCGCTCGCTCGACGACACCTTCACCGAGGTCGGGCCGAAGGCCCGGGTGTTCAACCTGCGCTGGGTCTACGTGCACATGATCGAGGAGTACGCCCGGCACAACGGCCACGCCGACCTCATCCGCGAACGCATCGACGGCGTCACCGGCGAATGAGCGGCCCGGCCCGGCGGCCTCAGTACGCCAGCGCCGCCCGCGCGTAGCGCAGGTCGCCCGGGCCGCTCCAGCGCAGCGCCGACAGCCCCGCGACGCGGGCGCCCCGGATCGCCCAGTCCTCGTCGTCGACGAAGAGCACCCGGGCCGCCGGTGTCTCCAGCGCCTCGCAGGCCGCCTGGAAGTACTCCTTCGCCGGCTTGTTCACCCCGACCCTGGACGAGTTGACCACCACGTCGAACTCGCCGACCAGGCCGAGCGCGGCGAGGTCGGCGTCGAGCAGGTCGGTGGCGTTCGTGCCGAGCCCGACCCGGATGCCGCCGGCGCGCGCCTCGCGGACGAAGGCGAGCACCGCCTGGTCGACCTCGCCCCGGTAACGCTGCCACTGCCGCACGGCCGCCCGGGCCCGCTCGGCGCCGCCCGCGCTGTCGGCCAGCGCGTCGGCGACGCTGGCCATCCAGTCGGCGTGGCTGACCCGGCCGGTCAGCACCGGCTGGAGCCGGCCCCACTGCATGGCGATCTCGGTCAGCACGCCCTCGGAGAGGCCGTACTCCCGCTCGACCCCCGCCGCCACCGCCGGGTCCCACCGCCGCAGGACGCCGTCGAAGTCCAGCAGGAGCGCCGTCGCCCGTTCCCGACCCACTACTCGTTCCCCTCGCCGCGGCCGCGCCGCTCGTCGTCTCCGTCGGCCCGGTTGAGCCGCTGGCTGATCACCTGGGTGACCCCGTTACGCATGGTCACGCCGTACAGGGCGTCGGCGACCTCCATCGTCCGCTTCTGGTGCGTGATGACGATGAGCTGGCTCTTCTCCCGCAGCTGGGCCAGCAGCGTGATCAACCGTCCCAGGTTGACGTCGTCGAGCGCCGCCTCCACCTCGTCCATGATGTAGAACGGGCTGGGCCGGGCCCGGAAGATGGCCACCAGCATCGCCACCGCCGTCAACGACCGCTCGCCGCCGGAGAGCAGCGACAGCCGCTTGATCTTCTTGCCGGGCGGACGGGCCTCCACCTCGACGCCGGTGGCGAGCAGGTCGTCGGGCTCGGTGAGCACGAGCCGCCCCTCGCCGCCGGGGAAGAGCACGGTGAAGACCTGCTGGAACTCCCGGGCGGTGTCGGCGAACGCGCTGGCGAAGACCTCCAGGATCCGGTCGTCGACGTCCTTGACCACGGTGAGCAGGTCACGGCGGGTGGCCTTCAGGTCCTCCAGCTGCTCGGAGAGGAACTTGTAGCGCTCCTCCAGCGCGGCGAACTCCTCCAGGGCCAGCGGGTTCACCTTGCCGAGCAGGGCCAGCTCCCGTTCCGCCTTGGCGGCCCGCTTCTCCTGCACCGGCCGCTCGTAGCGGACGGGCTCGGGCAGCGGCAGGCCGTCGCGTTCGGCCGCCGCCACGTCGGCCTGGGTGGGCGGCACGGGCTGGGCCGGGCCGTACTCGGCGACCAGGCTCTCCACGTCCAGCCCGAAGTCCTCCGCGGCCTTCGCCTCCAGCTGCTCGATGCGCAGCCGCTGCTCGGCGCGGGCCACCTCGTCACGGTGCACCTGGCTGGTCAGCCGCTCCAGCTCCGCGCCGAACCGCTTGGCCGCGCCGCGTACCTCCTGGAGTTCGGCCTCGCGCCCGGCGCGCTCGCGGGCCACGGCGTCGCGGTGCTCCTCGGCGGCGGCGATGGAGGTGGCCAGCCGGGTCAGGGCCTCCCGGGCACCGCCCGCCACCGCCCGGGCGATGCCGGCGCCCCGGGCCCCCGCCGCCCCCCCCGCCCCGGCGCCGTCGCGCGGAGTCGGG